>NZ_JAGIXF010000170.1:0-5636 GCF_021483755.1 Burkholderia sp. WTPI3
ATACGCTACGCTTCCTGTCGATCGACGCCGTGCAGAAAGCGGCGAGCGGTCATCCAGGCTTGCCGCTGGGCGCGGCGCCGATGGCCTATGCATTATGGATGCACCATCTCAAGCATCACCCCGCCAATCCGGCATGGCTTGATCGGGATCGCTTCGTCCTGTCGGCCGGACATGGTTCGATGCTTTTGTACAGCCTGCTTCACCTGACCGGCTACGATCTGACACTCGATCAGATCAAACGCTTCCGACAATCGGGCAGCCTCACGCCCGGTCACCCGGAGCGCGGGCTCACTCCGGGTGTCGAGACCACGACCGGCCCGCTCGGCCAGGGCTTCGCCAACGCCGTCGGCATGGCGATGGCGGAAACGCAGCTCGCCGCATGCTACAACCGTCCCGGCTTCGAGATCGTCGATCACCACACCTATGCACTCGTCAGCGACGGCGACCTGATGGAAGGCGTCGCAGCGGAAGCCGCATCGCTGGCCGGCCATCTCCGGCTTGGCAAGCTGATCTGCCTGTACGACGACAATCGCGTCACGCTGTCCGCCGGCACCGCGATCACCTTCACCGAAGATTGCGCGCAACGGTTCAACGCCTACGGCTGGCATACGGAAACAGTCGACGACGGCAACGACCTGGCCGCCATCGACGCGGCGCTGCTCAACGCACGTGCCGAGCAGCAGCGTCCGTCGTTGATCCTCGTGCGCACGCATCTCGGCTACGGCTCGCCCAACCGGCAAGACACCTGCCAGGCTCACGGATCGCCGCTCGGCGAGGCCGAGGTGCGCCTGACCAAGCACAACCTCGGCTGGCCGCCCGATCCAGCGTTTCATATCCCCGCACCGGCGCTCGCGCATTTTCGCCGGGCGCTGGCGAAGGGGCGAATACGGGAAGAGCGCTGGAACACACTGTTCGCAGCCTATGCGCGCGCGTTTCCCGAACTGGCGGAGATGCTGCTGAACACTGTGCGCGGCGCGCTGCCCGACAGTTGGGACCGCGATATCCCGGTCTTTCCGGCCGATCCGAAAGGCATGGCGACGCGGGTCGCGTCCGGCAAGGTGCTGAACGCCCTCGCCCCCCGCGTCCCGTCGCTCATCGGCGGCTCCGCCGATCTGAATCCCTCCACCTTCACCGCGCTGACCGGGCACGGCGATTTCGAGGCCGCCGGCATGAACGCGCTCGACCGGCAAGGTTCCGACGGCGGCGGCTGGAGCCGCAGCGGCCGCAATCTGCATTTCGGCGTGCGCGAGCATGCAATGGGCGCGATCCTGAACGGCTTGTCGGCCCACGGCGGCATCCTGCCGTTCGGCGCGACCTTCCTGATCTTTTCCGATTACATGCGTCCGCCGATCCGGCTCGCCGCTTTGATGCGTCTGCAGGTGATCTACGTGTTCACGCACGACAGCCTGGCCGTCGGCGAGGACGGTGCGACGCATCAGCCGATGGAACAGCTTGCCGGCCTGCGCGCGGTCCCTGGCCTGCTGGTGATTCGACCGGCCGATGCCAACGAAACGGCCGTCGCGTGGCGCGTGGCGCTCGAAGCGCGAGAACGGCCGACCGCGCTGATCCTGACCCGCCAGGACGTGCCCACCATCGATCGTCTCCGGTTCGCGCCGGCAGAGGGCTTGCGACGCGGCGGCTACGTGCTGGCCGATGCCCCCGACGGCCGCCCCGCGCTGATCCTGATCGCGACAGGCTCGGAAGTCGGGCTCGCGCTGGCAGCGCACGCCGGGTTGCTCGCGCGCGGCGTGGCGGTTCGGGTGGTGTCGCTGCCCTGCTGGAGATTGTTCGACGCGCAGCCCCAGTCGTATCAGGACGCCGTGCTGCCGAAGTCGGTCGGTGCGCGGCTGGCGATCGAAGCGGGCGTGTCGCAAGGCTGGCACCGCTATGTCGGCGATCGTGGCGACGTACTCGGCATCGCGGGTTTCGGCGCGTCGGCGCCGGGCGCCGAGCTGATGCGCGACTTCGGCTTCACGGTCGAGAACGTCTGCGACCGCGCACTGAAGCTGCTCGCATGACCATTGGGCGGCCCATGCGCGTATCAGGCGTTCGAGCCGCCACCGGCGTCGCCATCGCACGTGCCGGCTTCGAGCACCGCATCGACCATCGACTGCGCATCTGACACGATGCGCGCCACGTGATCCTCTCCGTTGAAGCTTTCCGCATAGATCCGGTAGAGATCTTCGGTACCCGACGGCCGCGCAACGAACCAGCCGTGCTCCGTCATTACCTTGATGCCCCCGATCGCGGCCTGATTGCCCGGCGCCCGATCGAGTATCCGGACGATCGCCTCTCCCGCCAGTTCGGTGTGCGTGAACTGACGCGGCGTTAGCCGCGCCAGCAGTGCGCGCTGCTCAGGTGTGGCTGCGGCCTGTACCCTCCGTTCGGCGGGCGCGCCGAAGCGGTGCGCCAGGTCGCGGTAAAGCTCCGCCGGATCGCGGCCGGTTCGGATCGTGATTTCGGCCGACAGCAACGCGGGAACGATGCCGTCCTTGTCGGTCGTCCAGGGTTGCCCGTCGAGCTGCAGGCACGTGGCCCCCGCACTCTCCTCGCCGGCGAACCCCAGCGTGCCGTCGAGCAATCCGCCAACGAACCACTTGAAGCCGACGGGCACTTCGTAGATTGCGCGATCGTGTGCGCGGGCGACACGATCGATCACCCCGCTGCAGACGATCGACTTGCCGACCGCCGCGCGCCCAGGCCACTTCGGCCGATGCGCATGCAGGTAGTCGACGAGCACCGCGAGATAGTGATTGGGTGCCAGCAGGCCGTCGCTCCGCGTGACGATCCCGTGCCGGTCGTGGTCTGTATCGCACGCGAATGCGACGTCGAACCGGTCTTTCTGCGCGATCAGAGTCTGCATCGCATACGGCGAGGACGGGTCCATCCGGATCCGCCCGTCCCAGTCGACGCTCATGAAGCGAAAAGTCGGGTCGACTTCCTCGCTGACGATCTCGAGATTCAGGCGGTAACGCTCGGCAATCGCGCGCCAGTAGTGCACACCGGCGCCGCCGAGCGGATCGACGCCGAGCCGGATCGGCGCGCCGCACAGGATTCCCATGTCGATGACGCTGACCAGGTCATCGACATACGTCGCGAGGAATTCGTACCGGTGCGTCGTTGCAGCATTCGATGCCGTCGACAACGAGACGCGGCTCACTCCCGCGAGCCGCGCTTCGAGCAGATCGTTCGCCGCTGTTTCGATCCATTGGGTGACGGACTCATCGGCCGGGCCTCCGGTAGCAGGGTTGTACTTGATGCCGCCGTTGTCCGGGGGATTGTGAGACGGCGTCACGACGATGCCGTCGGCAAACCCGGCACTGCGGCCGCGGTTGTACTTCAGGATCGCGCGCGACACAGCCGGCGTAGGCGTGTATTCACCCGGCGGCGCCAGCATGACCTCGACGCCATTGGCAGCCAGCACTTCAAGCACGCTCGCCTGCGCCGGTTCGGAAAGCGCATGCGTATCGATCCCGAGAAACAACGGGCCGTCGATGCCATGCGAACGTCGATACCGGCAGATCGCCTGTGCGATCGCGAGGACGTGCCACTCGTTGAAACTGCGGGTCAACGCGGTGCCGCGGTGTCCCGACGTGCCGAACGTCACGCGTTGCGCCGGGACTGTCGGGTCCGGCATATCGGTGTAGTACGTGGTCACGAGGCGGGGAACGTCGATCCGCAGCGCGTAAGGCGCGAGCCGGCCTGCCAGCGGACTGACGGGCATCGCGGCCGGCACGCCCGGCGGGTCGGATGTAGCGGGATTCAACATGCCTCCTCTATGGGGCACAGCCCCCATTCTCGTTCAAGGGCGGACCATGAGTGCCGCCACGCGCCCGGCGGATGTCGGGCGCCGCCGCGCCCCCCTCGAGCGCGCGACTCGGCGGCCGTGCTCAATGCGCGGCCAGCTTGCCCGCTCGACGCTCGAGCATGAGCAGAAGGGCGATGATGCTGACGAGATGCATGCGTTCCGAGGGTGTCAAACGGCCGTGTTCCAGCGTTGATTCCAGCCGAATGCGCCAGAGGGTCCATGGCGCAGGCTCACCGAGCGTGACGCGTGCAATGAGTCGTTCAAGTGAACGTAGATCTCCCTCGATCGCAGTATGCGTCATGGCCATGCTCCGGTTGTCATGAGGATCGGCGAACAGTCTATGACGAAGCACTGCACCGCTCTGCCCGCTACCGTACATCGCGTGCATGCCGCTTCGGGCGCGCCTTCCCGGCCGCGTCAGCCGCAGCCACGCGTCATTTCGATCGCGATAGTTGCGCCGGTTGCGCCGGTTCTTTGTCCGCCATCGGACAGACGCCGGACCGACTCGCTGCGAACGTGGTACGCGGGAGCGATATTGTGCGACGAATCCGCGGCATCGACGCCCAGTCCGGTGTGTGCCGTCCGGCGCGTGCCGCGTGCGCCTGAACGACACCGCATGGCGACCTGCGCTCGACGCGCGGCGAGCGCGACGTTACCCATGCAGGACATTCAAAGTGACCGAAACGATCGGATGCCTCATCTTCGGAGCCTTGCTGATTTTCATGGGGCTCATCGGATCGTCGCTCAAGCGTCTGCCGCTGAGCGCGGCCATGGTGTATCTCGGGATCGGCTTTCTTATCGGACCGGCCAGCCTTGGCTTCCTGTCGCTGACATTGCCGGACGACGTCACGCATTTGCGCATCGCTGCCGAAATCGGCTTGCTGATCTCGCTGTTCGCGATCGGCCTGAGGCTGCGTGTGCCGCCCGCCGATCGCCGCTGGATGCTGCCGCTGCGGCTTGGCGTCGTCGCGATGATCTTCACCGTCGCGTCGATCGCCGCGCTCGGCATGCTGGTGCTGCATTTGAGTCTCGGCGTCGCGGTACTGCTGGGCGCGATGATCGCGCCGACGGATCCCGTGCTCGCTCATGACGTCGGCGTGCGCGACGCCGGTGACGTCGAACTGGTGCGTTTTTCGTTGTCCGGCGAAGGCGGGATCAACGACGGCACCGCCTACCCTTGCGCGGTGATCGGCTTGCTTGCGTGCGGGTCTGGCACGATGTCGGAGCTTCACTGGAACATGTTCGGCGACATTGCATGGGGTATCACCTCCGGCGTGGGTGCCGGCTGGCTGCTCGGCTTCGCCACCGCCCGTCTCGTCGCATTCCTGCGCAGCCGCCACGGACAGGCGCTCGGCCTCGAAGGGTTTTTCGCGCTGGGCCTGATCATGCTGTCGTACGGCGTGACGCTCGCCATTCATGGCTACGGGTTCCTGGCCGTGTTCGCCGCGGGCGTCGCGATGCGGCGTGTCGAGCATCGAACGAGCGGCCGGAAGACGTCGAAGGAGACGGTCGGCATCGTGGACAGCGAGGATGTCGAGGCCACCGCCACCGATCCCGACAAAGCCCATGCCTTCGTCGCGGAATCGGTCATGGGATTCACGATCGAGCTCGAACACATCGCCGAGGCCGTGCTGATCCTGCTGATCGGCGCGCTCGTCTCCAGCTATTGGATTGACATGCTCACCTGGGCTGGCGCGGCCGTGGTCGCGACACTGCTGTTCGTCATCCGGCCGGCGGCCACCTGGCTCGCGCTGATCGGGTCCCGGGCGTCGCGCCACCAGCGCCGGCTGATCAGCTGGTTCGGCATTCGCGGCGTGGGTTCCCTGTA
>NZ_JAGIXF010000171.1:0-5598 GCF_021483755.1 Burkholderia sp. WTPI3
AGGGTGAGGTTCAGGAAAGACGGGACGCGCGTCGATCGCGTTCGACGCGCGCGAGATCGGCCGCGTAGCTTGCTCGGCCGATCGCGAACAGCGCGGCGGCCGCGAGCGGCACGACGGGAATCCATTGGAGTGCGCCGACGAGGCCGGCGCGATCGGCGGCCCACCCCGTCAGCAGCGGGCCCGGCGCCATGCCGAGCAGGTTGTTGGCGAGTGTGAGCGTCGCGAACGCCGATGCGTGGATCGCGGCCGGCGTCAGGTTCGCGACCATCGCGCCCGATGCGCCGGACGCGCCCGCCCCGACCAGCATGCCCGCGCCGATCAGCGCGAGCTGCAGCGGCCCGGGCGGCAGCCGGAACGCGACGGCGAGGCACGCGCCCGTCAGCACGCAATACGCGATCGCGGTCAGCCATTTGCGCGAACCCTCGGTACGCCCGATGCGGTCGGTGACGATCCCGCAACCGACCATCCCGACGCCCGACAGCAGCACGAAGCCGGCCGCCAGCACGGCGGCGCGGTCGGGCGCCATCGCGTAGTAGCGGTTCAGGTAGCTCGGCAGCCACGCGAACAGCGCGCCGGGCACGAACAGGTGCAGCCCGCTACCGACATACGCGCAGATCACCGAGCGCGACGCGAACAGCCCCGACATCAGCGCGCGCATGCTGCCGCGCAGGTCGCCCGGGCCATCGGAATGGGGATGGGGCCGGCACGGCTCGGCGCGGCATGTCGCGATCCGCCGCTCGGTGACCACGGTGCGGTACGCGACGAGCAGCACGATGCCGAGCGCGGCCATCACGCCGAACGACCAGCGCCAGCCGAGATGCGCGCCGACCAGGCCGCCGAGCGCCATCCCGAACACGGAGCCGAACGCGCCGCCGGCCATGAACGCGCCGGTCAGCGTGGCGCGCAGGCGCGCCGGAAAGATGCTGAGGATCAGCGCGACGCCGACGCTGCCGTACGCGGCTTCGCCGAGTCCGACGAGGCCGCGCGACACGAGCATTTCGGCGTAGTCGGTCGACAGCGCGCAGCCGAGCGTCGCGATGCTCCACAGCGCGGCCATCAGCACGATGCTGCGCACGCGCCCGAAGCGGTCGGCGAGCACCGACAGCGGAAACGTCAGCAGCCCGACCAGCAGCGCGACGACGCCGGACAGCGAACCGAGCTGCGTGTCCGACAGCCTCCACGCGTGCTTGAGCAGCGGAAACACAGCGTTGAGCACCTGCCGCGACATGTAGTCCGAAAGCAGCAGGCCCACGGTCAGCCCGAACACGAGCCAGGCATAGGCCGGCGCGCGCCGGCCGGTGGCCGCCACGTCCTGCAGCGACGGCTCGACATGATGAATCAGCATGCGTGTCTCCTCCGGCACCGGTGCGGCAACGCGCCGGCGCGGCTTGGGCGGCCCCGCTCCGTGTCCCGGAGCTTGTCCTCGCGCGGCGCGCGAGGATGGGTGCCGCGCCACATCGATCGGCGGGCGGCGCTCGCGGGCCGCCCGGATGCGCGGCGTGTCAGGCCGCGCGCAGCGGCACGCTCACTTCGCCCGGCCGGCGGTTCGGCGCCATGCCGAGCTGCGCGAGCGTCTCGTCGACGCCGTCATACTGCACGCCGATCCGGTAGATCGCCTTTGCCTCCTTGCCGGTCGCGATGTCGCGGCCGAGCTCGCGCGCGATTCGCACGCACTGCTCGACCTGCTGCACCGACGTCATCCGGTTGCCCTTCTGGTCGATGATCGTGTCCTCGATCCCGCAGCGCGGATGCAGGCCCAGCGCCATCGCGACCGTGTTGATCGGCAGCACGTTCTTCATCAACGATTCGAGCGTGATGCACGCGCCGTCCGGGCAGCGCCGCACGAACTCCATGAAGTTGTACGGATTCGGGCCGTCGAAGCCGCCGCCGATGCCGACCCACGTGACGTTCAGCGGGCCGCGATAGACGCCGCGGCGGATGATCCGCTCGAGCGTTTCGAGCGCATGCATGCCGGTGAGCTGGAAATGCGGCTGGATGCCGGCCGCCTGCAGCCGGCGCAGGTGTTCGTCGACCCAGCCCGGGCCGGCCGGCACGGTCATCTCGCGATACGCGTCCCACAGCGCGGCTTCGTTCAGCGACGTGCCGGCGATGTCCTTGCGGTTCATCAGCTCGGTGATGTTCATCTGCACGGTGTTGATCGCGACCGTCACCTGGTCGGGCTTCGGCGTCAGCTCGGCGAGCATGTGGCGCGTGTCGTCGGACAGCCACTTCGCTTCGGCGCCGTCACCTTCCGGCGCGAACGAGATCGAGCCGCCGACCTGCAGGATCATGTCGGGCACCGCTTCGCGCAGCCGGCCGAGCAGCTCGTTGAACTTCGACAGCCGCTTGCTGCCCTTGCCGTCGAGTTCGCGTACGTGCAGATGCAGCACCGTCGCGCCCGCGTTGTAGCAGTCGACGGCCTTCTGCACGTGCTCGTCCATCGTTACCGGAATGTCTTCCGGAAAATCGGCTGGCATCCATTCGGGGCCATACGGCGCGACCGTGATGACTACCTTGTCCTGGTTTTCCGGGTGCAGCGAATCGTCGAGAAATTGCATGTCGTCCTCCAGATGGAATCGTTGTGTTCGTGGTGTACGGGCGTGCGTATCCCGTCGCGCCGGGCGGCAGGCCCGGTGCGTTGCATGGGGTTGGAAGCGGTTACGGTGCGGGGGCGTTCAGGTCAGAACGGCACGTCGCCGACGATGCCCGCGCGCTCCATCCGGCGCACGCACGGCGGATAGTCCATCACCGCGTAATGCTGCGTGCTGCGGTTGTCCCAGATCGCGACGCTGTTCTTCCTCCAGCGCCAGCGCACCTGGTATTCGGGGATGGTCGCCTGGCTGATCAGGTACTGCAGCAGCTGGCCGGCGCCGGGATTCGCGTCTTGCCCGAAGCGCACGCGCCCGGGCGTGTGGAAGTTCGTGAAATGCGTGGTGAACGCATTCACGTACAGCACCTTCTCGCCCGTTTCGGGATGCGTGCGCACGACCGGATGCTCGGCGTCCGGGTACTGGGCCTTCAACGCGAGACGCTTGTCGATCGGCATCGCCGCGCCGAAACTCGCCTCGATGCTGTGACGCGCGCGCAAATCGTCGATCTGCTGCTTCACGTGGGCCGGCAGGTGCTCGTACGCGAGCACCATGTTCGCCCACATCGTGTCGCCGCCGACCGCCGGCCCCTCGACACAGCGCAGCACGCAGCCGAACGGCGGCGCCGCGCGCCAGCTCGCATCGCTGTGCCACGCGTTCTCGTAGCGGTCGTTCGGCTGGTCGGGCGACTTGTAGATCCGCACGAGCCCCGGGTGGTCGGGATCGCTGCCGGCGACCGGATGATCTTCCAGCTCGCCGAAGCGGCGCGCGAACGCGACGTGCTCGGCGCGCGTGATGTCCTGGTCGCGCAGGAACAGCACGCGATGGCGCAGCAACTGCGTGCGGATCTCGGCGAACAGGCCGTCGTCGTGCACGGCGTCGGCGAGGCTCACGTCCAGGAGCTCCGCGCCGATCGCACAGGTCAGGGGTTCGACTCGCATGCGCGTCTCCTCAGACGATGAATACCGACGAGCCGGTCGTCTTGCGCGACTCGAGGTCGCGGTGCGCCTGCGCCGCGTCCTGCAGCGCATAGCGCTGGTTGATCCCGATCCGGATGCGGCCGGCCGCGACGTGCGCGAACAGCTCGCCCGCCAGATCGTTCTTCTCGGCCGGGTCGGCGATGTAATCGGCCAGCGCCGGGCGCGTCAGGTACAGCGAGCCCTTCATCGCGAGGCGCTGCGGATCGAACGGCGGGATCGGGCCCGACGCGGTGCCGACGCAGACCATCAGCCCGCGCCGCTTCAGCGAATCGAGCGAGCCTTCGAAGGTGTCCTTGCCGACGCTGTCGAACACGACGTCGACACCGGCGCCATCCGTCAGCTCGCGCACGCGTTTCGCGACGTCCTCGCGGCTGTAGTCGATCGTATGGTCGCAGCCGTGCGCGCGGGCGATCGCGGCCTTGTGTTCGCTCGACACGGTGCCGATCACGGTGAGCCCGAGCAGCTTCGCCCATTGCGACACGATCAGCCCGACGCCGCCCGCGGCCGCGTGCAGCAGGATCGTGTCGCCCGGCGCGAAATCGTGGATGCGGCGCAGCAGGTAGGCCGCGGTCAGCCCGCGCATCGTCATCGCCGCGGCCGTGTCGCACGCGATTCCGGCCGGCAGCCTGACGAGCGGCGCGGCGGCGATCAACCGTTCGGTGCTGTAGGCGCCGAGCGTGTTCAGGAAGCCGGTGTAGGTCACGCGGTCGCCGACCGCGACGTTCGTCACGCCGGGGCCGACGGCCTCGACCACGCCGGCCGCCTCGACGCCGATGCCGGCCGGCAGCGGAACCGGATACAGGCCGCTGCGGAAATACGTGTCGGCGAAGTTCAGGCCGACCGCTTCGTGCCGCAGGCGCACCTGCCCCGCGCCCGGCTCGCCGACCTCGACCGCTTCCCAGCGCAGCACGTCGGGGCCGCCGGTTTCGTGGAATCGCACTGCATGTGCCATCTTGTTCTCCGTAGATATTCAGTCGGATGCGCGTCACGCATCGTCGGGTTCTTGCACGCCCGGCGGCGTCGCGGCTGCGCCGCTCGCCGGGGGCATGTCCAGTTCGATCCAGTCGGCGTCGCCCAGGTAGCGCCGCGCGGCCGGGAAAATCACGCCTTCCATGCGCCCCATCTGCTCGAATGCGGCGTGCGCATAGGCGGCGAGCGCGGCATCGAACGCGGCCGACGGCAACCCGCCGGCGGCGAGCCGCGCCAGCGTATCGAGCGCCTGTGCGTCGCGGTGCCGCTGGCGGTCGAGCTCGTCGAGTTCGGCCGCAGTGCTCTCGGCCCGCCTGCGCAATGCCGTGAACAGGCGGGCTTCGGCCGACGTGCCGAACCGCGCGCTCTGCAGCGCCGCGAGTGAGGCCAGCGCCGCCAGCGCGCCGTCTGCATCCGCATCGGCGGGCGGGCGCGGCGTCGCGTTCGCGCCTTCGCTTGCCGTGATCAGCGCCTGCAGCCGCTCGCCGAGTGCGCGATGCGCGGCGAGACAGCGGGCCATCACGCGTACCTCGGCCGGAGCATGCCGCGCCGGGCACACGAGCACCGGCACGCCGCTCGTCGCGAACAGCGTCCGCCGTTGCGTGCATGCGGCTGCATCGGCGTCGCGCGGCAGCGCCGCGACGCCGATCAGGTCGCAGCCGAGCCTGCCGGCGAGCGCACCGGGCGACGTGTCGCCGGCCGCCTCGATCGCATGGGACAGGCCCTGCGCCCGGGCAGCGGCATCCACTTTCGCATCGTGCTCCGGCATCCGCGCTCCGGATAAACGCGAGTCCTGTGCGGCGCCGGACAGCACGAACGTGACTCGCGCGCCGACCGCACGCGCCAGTTCGAGCGCATGGCCGACCGCGTCGATGCCGCCGGGCACCGAGTCGACCGTCACGAGCAGATGGCGATACATCGTGCCGCTCCGCTTATCCGGCGCGCGGCGCGCTGCGCCGTTCGCCGGTCGATACGATGTTCATGGCCTCTCCTCTGGTGCATTCGTCGATTGCGTTCGTCACGCCTCGGAACCCATGCTATCCACCTCGCGGCGCTGCGGC
>NZ_JAGIXF010000172.1:0-5292 GCF_021483755.1 Burkholderia sp. WTPI3
GTAGAACTGTTCACTCCGCCGACTGCGTTTGCAAGCGCCGAAAGCCCGGGGGTGTTTGCAGTGATGGTCGTCATTTTTCTACCCGTAGTTATTTCAATTTATTCTGAATTTGGAGATTGGCAAGGCAGCCGCTTGGATAATAGGTCAATACAACCGGAGAATTCGCGACATCATACTCGCCACTTTGATAGGCTTCTTGAAATCGATAGCCAATCGGCCATGGTGGCGATGTTTCTCCGTTCCACCACTGGTCCGATGACATGAAGATCTTACCCTCTCCGAATTTTCTATTAATTAGGTCATGAGAGATGCAGACATTCTCGGTGTTGATTCCTACAAACAAAACAACCCTTCGCCCGAGTGTCGAGTTGGACTCAACCGGCATTCGATATTCGATATTTTTTATTTGACTGTACTTCTTGCTTGATATATCGGTTCTAATTTGCGAGTTTTGGGAATTTGTATCAAACGATGCGATATTGTGATCGTAGGTCAATCCGAGTAAATTTGAAAATTTATCGATATCCAAAATAATTTCTGGATTTTCAAATAGATTGACTAACTTTCCCACCAGGATCTCTGATCCCTTTGTTAGGGGGATTTTTTCAAATTCGACGCGTTGATCTGCGATGCGCGACCCTTCTGGATTACCAACATCAGTGTCAGCATAGCACTTCGCCTGAACTGACAAACTTTGTGCAAGAAAGATGGTGATGCATATGAAAATTCGTTTCATTTGAGATTGGCGCGAAGCATTACATTCTCTTCTCGTTGCGAGTGATGCTGATCGCCTCTTTCCAGGGGCGTTGTTGGCGTGTCGGGCTATTTGGTTTTTCACAATAATTCCCCGTCTATTTCGCTTCAAAGTATTTTAAATCTCGCTCGGTGGCGGAGCTTTGTATTTTGTGAATTCTTGCCAGATAGTGTTTGCCGCCAACAAACTCTGCTTTTTGTGGATGATGTGGCTTGATCTTGATCGGGGCCCCAAAAGGAAGCTGGGTCGACATCCGGAGAACTAGTCATTTATTTTTCATACCAATCTATCAGCTCGAGTTGGTGGTGACAATGTTCTAACATGAAATATTATGAAATATTTACATTACCGAATATTACGGATTGGAAACTGTAGAGAATGCGTGCGCGTATTGAAAGCAAGCGCACAAGAAATCGGAATGTTTTACTTGAATTTCAAGGGTGTCGATGACTCCGGCCTCCCGAACAACAATTCGGCCAGCTTCACCCTTTGGGTCTACTTGAGTGCATCGCCGCCGGTTTCCGGAGCAGAGGAGATCGTTACCGACTATCGTGCAATAGGTTTCACGCCCGGCCGGCATCCGGTGGCGCTGCTACGCGGTCGATTTGCGTTCGATCGCCTGCAGCCCGTCGAGCAGCTGGCTACGCTGCGCAGCGGAAAGCTCGCCCGCGCTTGCGGACCTCGACTCGTCACGGTAAGAGAGCGGCCAGGCACGGCGAATGGCGTCCTGTCCATGACGCTTGAGGATGAGACCGGCCAGGTGAATGTGATCCTCTGGGCCAGGCCTGCTCGCGAAGTTTCGGAAGGAAGCGCTCGGCGCCGCGCTGCTCGCTGTCTATGGCGTGGGACTGTAGTGGTCAACTAATCCCGGACACTGCGTTAAGTTTTTCTTCCGCAACCGCCGGCGCCAGTCCGTCATTGAACTGATGCGGCCGTATCCAGTTGTACCGGTGCATCAGGTAGTGGCTGATGTCCCGGTGTGCCTCCTGCGCCGACATGTAGCCCACTGACGGTAGCCATTCGGTCTTGAAGCTGCGGAACAGCCTCTCCATCGGGGAGTTGACGCTCCTATGTCAAGCGGAGGCGGTCGAATCGGCCAGATCGGCCAGAATGAGCGGGTACAACTCCCGGACGATATAGCGCTTCAGGCAGCGGTAGATTTCCTTGTTGGACATGCCTTCCTTCGTCCTGCGTTCGACATAGGCGCGGGTGCCCTAAGCAACACGCGCGGTAGATCACGGACCATAACAAGCCAGCCTGTTTCAGCGCGGTCAGTCGCTCCCGCCGGACATGCGACACCACCGTTGCATTGCCGATGAACATCCACGCCGCGTCAATCAACGCCTGTTTTGCCGCGCTGCGTCGACTCAGGTAGATCACGCCAGCAACCGGCTCAGTGCAGACGGAAGCGATGGTCCAGCCCAGGTGCGTCAGGCCGACGCGGCAGCACACGCCGAAGATCGCGTTTGTCGCGAAGCCGGCCGACTACGTCGCGTCGAGCGGCAAGCGCGTGAACGCGGGTGACGTCGACCTGCTGGTGCGCGCGATGTCGATGGGCAAGCTGCACTACGCGATGATGGGCATGGCGGCGGTCGCGATTGGCACCGCCGCGGCGATCCCCGGCACGCTCGTCAACCTGGCGGCGGGCGGCGGCGAACGCAACGCGGTGCGCTTCGGGCATCCGTCGGGCACGCTGCGCGTCGGCGCGGAAGCGCAGCTCGAGAACGGCGAGTGGACCGTCACCAAGGCGATCATGAGCCGCAGTGCGCGCGTGCTGATGGAGGGCTGGGTGAGGGTGCCGGGGGATGCGTTCTGATCGTTGCCGGACGTATCGGCGCAGATGCGGGCGGCTTCGGCCGCCCGTGTCGTTTTCGTCATCCGTGCAGGAACCGGCGCAGTGCATCGTGGCTGAGGCGACGCGCCGTTTCTGACACGCGTGCGCCGGGCACGATGTCGAAACCGTGCACGCCGCCGGGCAGCACGTGCAGTTCGGTCGGCACGCCCGCGCGGAGCAGGCGTTGCGCATAGTCGAGATTTTCGTCGAGGAACAGGTCGAGCGAGCCGACCGACAGGAACGCGGGCGGCAGGCCGTCGAGCCGTGTGGCGCGTGCCGCGGCCGCATACGGCGACACGCCGTCGGTGCCCGGCGCGTGACCGAGCAACGCGCTCCAGCCGAACCGGTTGTTGTCCGCATGCCAGACGAACTCGCCGGCATGCGGATGCGGCGCGCGCGTGCAGGTGCGATCGTCGAGCATCGGATAGATCAGGTGCTGGAACGCGAGCCGGTATTCGCCGCGGTCGCGTGCCAGCAGCGCCAGCGCGGCGGCGAGCCCGCCGCCCGCGCTCTCGCCTGCCACGCCGATCCGCGCCGCGTCGATGCCGAGTGCATCGGCGTGGCGGAAGCCCCACGCGAGCGCCGCGTAGCAGTCCTCGATTGCGCCGGGAAACTCGGTTTCCGGCGCGAGGCGGTAGTCGATCGAGATCAGCGCGCAGCCGAGCTGCGTCACGAGCAACCGGTGTACCGCCTCGAGATCCTTTGCCGCGCCGCGCACGTAGCCGCCGCCGTGCATGTGGACGATCGCCGGGAGCGGGCGTGCGCCGGCCTCGGGCAGATAGACGAGGACCGGGACGTCCGGCGCGCCGGCGGGGCCGGGCACCGTGCGGCGTTCGAGTGTGCTGCCGGCGAGGTCGGGCGGTGGCAGCGGCAGCACGCGTTCGCGCGACTGCGCGAGGTTGTCGGCGCTGAGCGTGACGGTCGGCCAGGCCGCGAGCAGCGGGCGGATTTCAGGATCGACGAGATGCAGGGTGTCCAACGCGTAGCTCCATCGTGAAGGTGGGCGGTGCGCCGTGGTCAGAGCGCGCTGCGCGCGATGACCCAGCGGTGCACCTCGGTAGGGCCTTCGAAGATGCGCATCAGCCGCGCTTCGCTGGCCATCTGCTGCAACGGCATTTCCTTCGTCATGCCCATCGCGCCGAGCGCCTGCATTGCATGATCGATGACGCTCGATGCCATCTCGGTCGCGAACACCTTGACCATCGAGATCTGCGTGCGTGCATCCTGCCCGGCGTCCACGCGCGCGGCCGCTTCGTAGGTCATGAGGCGGCATGCGTGGATCTGCGTCAGCGCGTCGGCGACCCACCACTGGACCGCCTGGCGCTCCGCGAGCGGCACGCCGAAGGTCTTGCGCTGTTTCGCATGGTCGCACAGCATCGCAATCGCGCG
The DNA here is from genome assembly GCF_021483755.1 of Burkholderia sp. WTPI3. Classification (NCBI taxonomy): domain Bacteria; kingdom Pseudomonadati; phylum Pseudomonadota; class Betaproteobacteria; order Burkholderiales; family Burkholderiaceae; genus Burkholderia; species Burkholderia sp. WTPI3. The sequence continues at coordinate 3,978 of NZ_JAGIXF010000172.1, forward strand.
CTCGGCGCGGCCGATGCACCACGCGGCCATCTCCAGCCGCCGGTTCGAGAGCCGTGCCTGCATCGGTACGAAGCCGGCGCCTTCCCGGCCCAGCAGTTGCGCAGCGGGAATGCGGCAGTCCTCCAGCACGATTTCGTAGGTCGACAGCCCGCCGATCATCGGAATCCGGCGTTCGATGACGAAACCCGGCGTGCCGCGGTCGACGATGAATGCCGACATGCCGCCCCGCTTGCCCTTGCTTCGATCGGTCAGCGCCATCACGATCGTCCAGTCGGCTTCGGTAGCGTGGCTGATCCAGATTTTCCGTCCGTTCAGCACCCAGTCGTCTCCGTCGCGCACCGCGGTCGTCGACAGCGCGCCCGGATCCGAGCCTGCGCCCGGCTCGGAGATCGCCATCGCGGCGCGCGTGACCCCGCTTGCGTATGGCTCGAGATAGTGCGCGCGCTGCGCATCGTCGGCCGCGTCGCACAGCATCCGCAGGTTCGGCGAGTCGGGCGGCAGGATATACGGGGTGACGGTTGTGCCGATCGCCTCGTTGATGCCGACCATCGCGACGGCCGGCAGATCCGAGCCGCCGGCGTCGAGCGGCGCATCGAGTCCCCACAGGCCGAGCTGCCGGGAGCGTTCATCGAGGTGTGCGCGTTCGTCGGCGAGCAGCCCGAAGTGCTGGCCGTCGGCTTCGCGCGCCATGACGGCTGCTTCGAGCGGAATCAGTTCGTCCTTCACGAAACGTGCGACGAGGTCCCGGATCATCCGGTGTTCGAGTTCGAGTTCGAAATTCATGACGATAGGTCGGTGTGGGAGAAGAGCGGGTTGCGCCGTCAGCCGGCGTTTGCCCGCGACGCTGCGCGGGCGCGCAGCGTGCCGAGCAATGCGAGTGCGCCGGCCGCGAGCAGCGCGGCATTGAAATAGAGTCCGCCGCGCATCGAACCGGTGACCGTGTTGAGCACGCCCATCAGGAACGGGCTCGCGAACCCGCCGATCGCGCCGGACATCGTGATCGCCGCGATCGCGACCGCCATCGAGCGTTTCGGCAGCGCGAGCCCCGGCAGCACCCAGAACGCGGGCAGCGTCGCGGCGTGCGCGGCGACCGCGATGCAGAGCGCGATCATGAGCTGCGATGTGCCGCCGACGCTTGCCGGGCTGGCAAGCGATGCCGCGCACGCGAGCATCGCGACTGCGCCGTGCCCGCGCCATTCCCCCCGGCCCCCCGTGCCCCAGCCCATCCCCCGCATGCCGACGCTGCCCCCCAGGTAGGGCAGCCCGGACAGCAGCCCGCCCTCCACCGCCCCGTCCCGCCCGCCGCCCTTCAGGA
>NZ_JAGIXF010000173.1:0-4967 GCF_021483755.1 Burkholderia sp. WTPI3
ACTGGAGGATTTTCTGTCCGACGGCGCGGCCGAGGAAACGCTCGATGCGGTGATCGACTGGGGCCGTTACGGCGAGATATTTTCGTACAACGACCAGACCGAAATCTTCAGTCTCGAGGACGTCGAGTCCTGAGTGCGTGTGCCGGGCCGTGCGGCCCGGCTTCTTGTGTCGCACGCGTTACGCGCGACGCTTCGCACCGCTACTGCAAATTCCCCCACCGATCGACGGCCGGCTCGGCGGACGCCCACTTCCAGCGCGTGCCTTGCTGGCACGCACTCGCGAAATACCAGTCGGCCTTGTCGCCGTCCTTCACCGAGAACGCGAATTCCTTGCACAGCGCGAGCGCTGTCGAATACGCACGCGCGACGCGTACCTCGCCTTCGCCGTTCTCCAGCGGCAGCGTGTTCTTCACCTTCCACGGCTTCACTTCACCGACGGCCAACGTGCCAGCCACCTTCGCGATCGCGTCCTGCTGGTTCTGATGGAGCTGCTTCATCGTGCGGTTGACGGCCTCGTCGGTCGCCGCCTGCACGGCAATGCCGACGCCGACACCCACGGCCGGGTTCGCAGTGACGAGGCCCGTCGCCGCGCCGGCGAGCGCGCCGCTTGCCGCGCCGACCGAGCCGCAGCCCGACAGCGCGGCGGTGGCCGCGCACAGCGCGCCGATCGCCGCGATACGGATCGCGACGCTCATTGCAGCGCGCCCCAGCGCTCGGTCGCGGGCTCGGCCGACGCCCATTTCCACACCGAGCCCTCGCGGCAGATCGTGGCGACGTAGAACGCCGATTGCGCGGCCTTGTCGCCCTTGGCGGGCGTGTCGACCGCGAACACGATTTCCTTGCAGTCGAGCGGGCCGACGCTGATCATCCGGCTCACCGTCACGCGGCCCTGTTCGTCGTCCTCGATCGGGAACGAATGGTGCGTCGACCACGACGCGACGCCGCCGACATCCAGCGGGCCGGCTGCCTTCGCGATCTGTTCCTGCGTATAGCGGTGGGCGACGCGCTGCGTGTACTGGACACCCGCACGGGCGCCGGCGACGGCGCCCAGGCCGATGCCCGTCGCGACGGCGGCGTTGCTGGTGACTTTTGATGCGATCGCGGCGCCCGCGATACCTGCGCCGGCGGTCGCGCCTTCGCTGTACAGCGAGTTGCAGCCGGACAGCAGTGAGGCCGTGGCGAGCGCGGCCAGCACGATGCGCGCCGGCATGGCCCGGTGCGGCGATTCGAAGCGAATGTTCATCCCTGAGTGCAAGTCCTGTCTGGGTGAGCGGCGACGCGTGCGCGCCCCCTTGCCGCGTCATTGTTTCGCAATTGTCATAGGAAAACTGCAAAGCTTTGACAAATCGCCCCACGGCAGCTCGCGCGCATACGCGCGGCGCTATTGTCGGACAGATGATTGGCGAGGGGTCGAAACGTTACAAATTGAAGGTAATTGTTACCTTCGCACGCTCGGAAGCGACCTAGACTGTTTTGTTATGGAATGTTTCAACGACGGCCCCGAGCCGCGCTGCATATGAGACACCCAGCCATGCGTCGTTCGAAACGCCTTTCACCGCGTCCGCCCGAGATGGGTGCCGACCGACCCAATCCGCAGCGCGACACGCCTGTCGCGCCGCCCGCGGGAGCGCCCGACCAGGCGCCGTCCGACGGCGATCACAACCAGGGCGGCGCCCGCCCGGAAGGGCTCGACTATCAACGCGATCTCGGCCAGGAGCAGGACGCTTGACGCTGTCGCCGTTGCATTCCGCTGCCGCACTTCACTGCGCTCTTTGTTGCATCGCTCACATCTGAATCGCCGCGCGACCGCCTTTGGGCCGCCGCACCCGTCGTGGCGCGCGCCGCGCGTCATCCAATCGAATCGAGGAGGGGAAGCTGCATGAGCAGATTGATCGTGGTATCGAATCGTGTCGCCGCGGGCGAGGACACACGTCCGAGCGCGGGTGGTCTCGCGGTCGGTGTGATGGACGCGCTCAAGGAAACCGGCGGCGTCTGGTTCGGCTGGAACGGCGAGATCGTCGGTGCGCCCGACGCCGAGCCCGCGATTCAGCGGGACGGCAACGTCACGTACGCGACGCTCGGGCTGACCCGACGCGACTACGATCAGTACTACCGCGGCTTCTCGAATGCGACGCTATGGCCGGTGTTCCATTACCGTGGCGATCTCGCCCGTTTCGACCGGCAGGAGTACGCGGGCTACCTGCGCGTGAACGCGATGCTCGCGCAGCAGCTCGCCGCGCTGTTGCGGCCCGACGACCTGATCTGGGTGCATGACTACCATCTGCTGCCGTTCGCGCATTTCCTGCGCGAGCTTGGCGTGAAGAACCCGATCGGCGTTTTCCTGCACATTCCGTTTCCGTCGCCGGAGATGCTGCGCCTCGTGCCGCCGCACGAGGAACTCGTGAAGTTCATGTGCGCGTACGACGTCGCGGGCTTCCAGACCGACGCCGACAAGCAGGCGTTCGCCGACTACATCGAGCGGCGCGGGATCGGCACGGCGAGCGACGACGGGATGCTGCATGCGCACGGCCGCGTCGTGAAGGTCGCGGCCTATCCGATCGGCGTGCATCCGGATGCGATCGCCGAGGCGGCGGTCCAGTACGGTTCGCGTAAGCCGGTGAAGATGCTGCGCGACGCACTCGACGGCCGCAAGCTCGTGATGAGCGTCGACCGTCTCGACTATTCGAAGGGACTGGTCGAGCGTTTCCAGTCGTTCGAGCGGATGCTTGCGAACGCCCCGGGCTGGCAGGGGCGCGTGTCGCTCGTGCAGATCGCGCCGCCGACGCGCTCCGACGTGCAGACCTACCAGCGCATTCGAGAAACGCTCGAAGGCGAGGCCGGCCGCATCAACGGCCGCTTCTCGCAGCTCGACTGGACGCCGATCCAGTACCTGAACCGCAAGTACGAACGCAACCTGCTGATGGCGTTTTTCCGGATGTCGCAGGTCGGCTACGTGACGCCTTTGCGCGACGGGATGAACCTCGTAGCGAAGGAATACGTCGCGTCGCAGGATCCGGCTGACCCGGGCGTGCTTGTGCTGTCGGAGTTCGCGGGCGCGGCCGCCGAGCTGACCGGCGCGCTGCTCGTCAATCCGTACGACCTGTCGCAGATGGCCGACGCGCTCGAGCGCGCGCTGTCGATGCCGCTCGCGGAGCGGCAGGCGCGTCATGAACAGAACCTCGCGCGGCTGCGCGAGAACGACCTGTCGGTATGGCGTGATACGTTCGTCGCCGACCTGCGCAGCGTCGCGGCAGCCGCGTCGGTCACGCAGCGGGCAGGCCGGCGGGTCGCTCATGTCTGAGTGCGTGGAAGCGGCCGGTGCCGACGATGCGGCCGGCCGTTTCCACGTCGTCACGGGCGGCCCCGGCTCGGGCAAGAGCACGCTGCTCGATGCGCTCGAGCGTGCCGGTTTCGCGCGCTCGCAGGAGGCCGGGCGCGGCGTGATCCGCGACCAGACGGCGATCGACGGCCAGGCGCTGCCGTGGCGCGACCGGGCCGCCTTCGCGGAACTGATGCTCGGTTGGGAGATGCGCTCGTACCATCTGGCGCAATGCGCGCGCGGGCCGGTGTTCTTCGATCGCGGCGTGCCGGACGTGATCGGCTACCTGCGGTTGACGGGCCTCACGGTGCCCGCGCATGCGGATGCGGCGGCGCGGCGTTTTCGCTATCACCGGCGCGTGTTCATCGCGCCGCCATGGCCCGAGATCTACGTGCAGGACACCGAGCGCCGGCAGGATTTCGCGGAAGCCGTGCGGACCTACGAAGCGATGGTCGACTGCTATACGTCGTACGGCTATCGGCTGATCGAGCTGCCGCGCGCGAGCGTGAAGGCACGCGTGCGCTTCGTGATGGATACGCTCGACGCGGCGTGACGTGCGTACGTTGCACGCGTCGATTTCAGGTTGCCGCGTCGGGCTTTGGCGACGCGATGCGCAGCATGCTCACCACCGCTGCGATCGCTGCGAACGCCGTCGCGAGATAGAGCGCGATGGTCGGCCCGCGATCGGGCGCAAGCCCGAAAATCAATGCGACGAGCGCGGCGCCGAGCGTCTGGCCGGTCAGGCGAGCCGTGCTCAACATCCCGCCCGCGCCGCCACTGCGCTCGCGCGGCGCCGACGACAGCATCGCGCGGTTGTTCGGCGACTGGAACAGCCCGAAGCCAGCGCCGCACAGCGCCATCCGCCACACGATGTCGACGGTGCCCGGGTGCGGGCCGATCGTCGCGAGCGACAGCAACCCGAGCGCGAACAGCGCGAGCCCGATCCCGCCGAGCACGCCGGCCGAGTAGCGGTCCGACAGCACGCCCGCGAGCGGCGCGGCGAACACGATCACGAGCGGCCACGGGGTCATGTAGAGGCCGGTTTCGACCTGCGAGAAGCCGAGCGAATTCTGCAGCCAGAACGGCAGCGCAACGAACGCGAGCATCTGCGACGTGAACGATGCGACCGACGTGCAGATCGACAGCGCGAACATCGGAATGCGCATCAGGTCGACCGGCAGCAGCGGCGCCGGCTGCGACAGTTGACGCTTCACGAAGAAGTAGCCGATGCCGAATGCGACGGCCAGTTCGATCACGACGTATGCGCGGCTTTCGCCGTGGCCGAATCCGTCGACGGCCATGATCAGCAAGCCGAACACGCAGGCGTTCATCAGCGCGCTCGGGAAGTCGTACGGCGCGTTGTGCCGCGGGTTGGTCGGCAGCGCGCGGAGGCTGCCGAATACCGCCGCGATGCCGATCGGCACGTTGACCGCGAACAGCCACGGCCACGACGCGAACGACAGGATCGCCGACGCGACCGTCGGGCCGATTGCCGACGACAGCGCGACCACCATCGCGTTGATCGACAGTCCGCGCCCGAGCATCGCCGACGGGTAGATCATTCGCACGAGCGCCGCATTTACGCTCATGATGCCGGCCGCGCCGAACCCCTGGATCACGCGCATCACCGCGAGCATCGGCAGCGAAC
>NZ_JAGIXF010000174.1:0-4956 GCF_021483755.1 Burkholderia sp. WTPI3
ACCACCGCGTTCAGCAGACGCGGTTCGGCGCCGAGCAGCCCGAGGATCGTCGGCGCGACCTGCTTCGTGCCGACGACGTCGGTTACGGTACGCGCGCGGTGCAGCCCCGGATACGACACGAGCAGGCCGAGGTGGCTGTCGTCCGGCGCGTTGCCGCCGTGCTCCTCGTCCTTCGTCTTGCTCGACGTGTAGATAACACCAGGATTCGGCTGGACGATGATGTCCGGCGTGCGGCCGTTGGCCGGATCGCCGAAGCGCTCGGCCAGCGCCGCGCCGTACAGGATGTAGGCCTGCGAGCCGTCCGCGCAGATCCCCGGCGCGTTGCAGCTCAGGTTCGCCTTCAGCGTCTGCACCACGGCCGTGCGCTGGTTGCGCTCGCGCAGCCAGATCAGGCCGACGTCGTCGGTCTGCACGAAGCCCGTGTCGACGAGGCCGGAGCCGTCGTTCAGGTTGCCCGTCTTCGTGTTGTTCTGGCCGAAGTTGCCGTTCGGGTCGAGGTAGTTGTTCGCCTCGAGCAGCTTCGTCAGCGTGTCGCCGTTCTTCACGAGCTTCGTGTGATCGGTCGGCGACTGGCCATGCTTCGACGTGACGATCACGGCCGTCGACGAATACAGGTTGGCCTGCTTCAGCGCCGCGACGATACGGCCGATCGAGTTGTCGACATAGGTGATCGCGTTGGCGACCTGCCCGTTCGGCGTGAAGTTCGCGTCGAGATAGCCGCCGCCCGTCGCGACCGTCGCCTTCTGCGCGACGCTGAGCGTCTGGAAGTCGGCGCCGAACAGCGTCGGCACCGGCGCGCTCTTCGTGCCCGTCGAATCGCGACCGTCGATCTGGTTGATCAGCGCCTGCACGTGCAGGTTGTCGAAGCGCGCGGTGTGCGAATAGACGTCCGTGTAGTTCGTGCCCGTGGCCGGGTCGATCGAGTTGATCTCGGTGCGCGCGAGATCGTCGACGCCGGTGCCCGACGGCCCGTTCAGCCAGTCATAGCCCCATGCGTGCTTGTCGGCCCACGCGGTGTACGCGTTCGGGATGCCGGCCTTCACGGCCTCGAACACCGTATTGGTCTTCACGTAGTTGTGCGGATAGACCGGCACGCACTTGCCGTTGACCTTCGCGTTCGGGATCGCCTGCGGGTTGAACGCACCGCCGCCGTCGAGGTGGACGAGCGCGCCGCCGTTCTCGGCATCGATGCCCGTCGTCTCGTCGAACACGACGTTCCAGCCCTGCTTGCCCGAACACGTCGTGTCGCTCGGCGCGTACAGGTTGCGGTCGTACGACACGTCGTAGAACAGGCCGGCCGTCTTCGGCGAGCCACCCGTCACGAGCGCCGCGAGCCCCGGGAACGAATCGGACAGACCGGGCGTATACGCGTTCGTGTACGTGACGCCGCTTTGCGCGAGCACCGCGATGTTCGGACACGTGTTCGCGCCGATGCAGCGCGCGAGATCCTGCTCGTGCAGGCCGTCGATGCTGAGCAGCAACACGTGCTTCACGACGCGCCGGCCGCGGCCAGCGTCGTTGCCCTGACCGTTGCCGTCCTGCTGCGCCGCGTAGGCGCCCGCGCTTGCGAGCGCCAGCGCGCCCGCCACCATTGCCGCAACCTTCCGCTGCTTACCAAGGAAAGACATCATCACCCCACCTCATCGATTGACGTTGAATTGCGTGCCCTGCCATCAGGCGCGCAAAATATCGCCGCGCCGTGGGGCGCTCGCATGAAGCGGGGCTTTCTGTTTTCTATCAAACGTAACCAATCGCAAGCGACGCGAAGCCGTCGCGAAGCAAGGTGACCTGGCGCACGCTGCGACGTGCGCGCCCGACACCCGCACCGGGCCGGGCCGGTGCACCGTGCGGGCAGCGGCCCCGCCGCGAGATTTTTTTTCGGGGTTGGCGCGGAACTATTGGCGTGCGATAAAGGGTTTTCCCTGACCCGGAGCCGAGTATGTCGACCCTGGAAGCGCTACGGTTCGTGCTGGACGATGCACGCACCCCGGAAATCATTCGCCATCACGTCGTCGACGCGCTGCAGTACGCGTTGCGCAACCACGGATCCGTGTTCACGGCAAAGGAAGTCGAATGGCTCGCGCAGTGGGACGATGCCCGGCTGCCGCTGGCCGCGAGGAAGGAACTGGACAAGCGCGAACCGGCGATTGCCGTGCGCTGAAACGAAACGCGCCGCCGCGCCCGCTCGATGTGCGGACGCGGCGGCGGCGAAGGGTGGATGGCGGGGTAGTACCGCGCGCGGCTTACTGGAGCCCGAAATCGACGCGCGTCGTCGCACCCTTGTCGTCGATGCCCTTCGCGTCGAGCTTCGGCGCCACGATGAACATGCGGCTCGCATCGATCTTGCCGTCGAGGTACTGACGCACGGCCTCCGCGCGCTGCTGCGCGAGCGCGCGCAGCGCGTTGTCGTCGGCCGGCGCGTGATCGGCAAGCGCCTTCTTCATGTCCGCATCGGGCAGCGTCTTCTGCATGCCGATCAGGTTGCGCGGCTTCTTGAAGTCGGCGGCCTTGTACGCGCGCGTCAGGTACTTGGTGTACTCGGACGGATCGACCTTCACCGACATCGGATCGACGCTCTCGCCCTGGCCGACCACGTCCTTCAGCTTCTGCTGGCGCACCAGGCGATCGACGTACGCTTCGCGCAGCCCCGGCGTGTCCTTCGCCGGATCGACGCGGCCGATCAGGTCCAGCCGGATCGACGGCTTCTCGGTCAGCATCTTCACGACGGTGTCGAGCTTCTTCTGCTGTGCATCGGTCAACTCGTACGAGCCCGGTGCGAACTCGACGTAGCCGAGATCCGCACCGCCGCTGCCGAACGCATTCGCGAGCAGCGTGAACGGCGACGTGACGGCCTTCGCGATCAGGTTCAGTACCGCGTGCCAGATGAGGCCGCCGACGCTGAACTCCGGATTCGACAGCGAGCCCGACACCGGCAGGTTCACATCGATCTGGCCGCGCGTGTTCTTCAGCAGCGAGATCGCGAGCTTCACCGGCAGCTTGGTCGCCGTGTCGTTGTCGATGTGATCGCCGAACGTGAGCTGGTCGATGAAGATGTGGTTGTTCGCCGACAACTGGTCGTTCGCGAGTTGGTAATGCAGATCGACGTTGAGCTTGCCCTTCGTGATCGGATAGCCGGCGTACTTCGCGGAATACGGCGTCAGGTTGGTCAGCTCGATGTCGTGCGCGGTCGCCGTCAGGTCCAGCGCCGGCTTCTCGATCAGCGGGTTCACCGAGCCCTTGATCGAAATCGGCCCGTTACCTGAAAGGTTCGCGGCGACATCGACCGGCGCGGACGTCGTCGAGTCCGTGCCGAACGCGCCGACCGTGCCCTTGATCGCAACGAGGTTCGCCGTGTAGTTCGGCTTGATGAAGTTGTCGGTGTAGGTCACGCGGCCGTTCTGCAGCACGAGCTGGCCGAAATGCATGCGCACCGGGTTCTGCGGCGGCGTCGCGGCCTTCACGACCGCCGTTGCCGACGCGGCGGCCGGCGCGGACGCCTGCTGCGCCGCCACGGCCGACGCGGCCTGGGTGGCCGCCGGCGGCGTCATGCCCGGCGACAGCGGCACCGGTTCGGTCTTGCTCGCATCACGCGTGAGCGACTGCGCCGGGCCCGACTGCTGCGCGACGACGTCCTTCAGGTTCAGGCGCCCCTGCGCATCGAGCAGCACGCGGCCGTAGAAGTTCGAGAACGTCACGCGCGCCGCGTCGACGTCGGTGCCCTTCTCGTCGTAGCGCACCTTCAGGCTCGACAGCGCGAGCGAGCGCCAGCCCGCGAACGGATCGGAGGTCGCCTTGTCGAGCATCCGCACGTCGACCAGCGCGACGTCGCCGCGATAGGTCGCGCGCGGCGCGTCCTTCACCTGCGCGAACGTCAGGTTGCCCTGCGCGTCGAGCAGCGCGCTCGCGATGGTCGCGTTCAGCGCGCTGCCGAAGTACGGCTCGAACGCGGCCGCGTCGAGGCGGTTGCCGTTGATCTTCAGGCCGAGCTTCAGCGGCTGCGCGGTCACGTCGCCCGACACGTTCAGCGAACCCTTGCGGTTCAGCGTCGCCTTCAACTGCACCGGCAGCGGCTTCGTCATGTCGTCGCTGATCATCGGCACCGACAGGTCGAGCGGCTTGAGCGCGAGCTTCACCGGGCGCGGCGTCGACAGGTCCGTGAAGTTCGCGGACGAATCCTTCACGTTCAGCGCGTCGATCCGGTAATGCCAGGACGGCGCGGCCGCCTCGGCCTTGCGCGCGACCGTGCGCTTGGGCACCGACGCCTGCGCGGGTTCGGCCAGCGCCGCGAGATCGATCTTGCCGTCCTTCAGGCGCTTCACGTCGAGCCCGAGCCCGGTCGCATCCACGCTCGCGATTTCCGCGCTGCGCGCGGCGACGTCGATCTTCGCGATCGTCGCGGTCGCATCCGATAGCGCGATCGCGGGCGCCTTCGCGTCCGGCGTCGCGAGCTTCAGCGACTTCAGGCTCACCGTGCTGTCGGCGACCTGCGCGTCGAGCGGCGTCTTGCCCCAGTCGGCCTTCGCGTTGACGCTCGCGCCGAGCGTGCCGTCGAGCACGCGTGCACGGGTCGCCTCGCCGAGGTAGGGCTGGAACGCCGGCAGCGCGAGCGCATCGATCGTCAGCTTCGTGTCGGCCTGCTTCGCCGCCAGGTCGAGCGCGCCTTCGGCCTTCACGTCGCCGCCGTGCGACAGCGACGTCGACAGCGTGTACTTCGCGGGCGTCTTGCCCTGCAGCGTGAAGCCGTCGAGCGTCGCGGCAAGCCTGGTCAGCGACATCGCGGTCGGCGTCGCCGGCACGCGGTCGTCGACGTTGATCGTGCCGCCGTCGATCGCGAAATGGCGGATCGTGAGATCCAGCGGCGGCGCTTCCTTCGCGGCGGCTTCGGCCTTCGCGCCGCTTGCCGCATCGGCGACAGCAGCGGTGGTGGCGCCCGATGCAGCCGATGCGGCCGATGCA
>NZ_JAGIXF010000175.1:0-4816 GCF_021483755.1 Burkholderia sp. WTPI3
CGTGCCGACGATCGAACTGGCCGGCGGCTCGGTGCGCTGCATGCTCGCGGGCATTCATCTCGCGCGGCGCGCGTCGATGCATGACGTGAAGGAAAGCGAATCGGTAGAGCAGCAACGTGATGCGGTAACGGTCGCCGTCGACTGAGAGAACCCATGTCCGCCATTGCAGCGGACTGTCCGACACAACTGGATGCATCGATCTCCGAACCGGATCGATGCATCCGTTCATCACTCAACCCGCCAACAGCTTCAGCCCGGCCGGCAGCGTTTCGCCGAACACGCGTGCCGTGTCGGCTTCGTCGAACGCGATCGCTTCGCGCACCATGTCGATCCACGCCGCCGATGCGTTGGCCGCCGACAAACGCTTGATCACCGCTTCGCGCGTGTCGTCCGGCAAATCGCGTTCGCGGTCGCCGGTCATGCGCGCGATTTGCGCCACCGCGAACGCCGCGGGTTCGACCTGTTTCCAGTCGAGCGCGAACAGCGCGTCGAGCCAGCGGTTCGCCACGTCGGCCGGCACGACACTGTGCGCGCTGCCGTAGAACGGCCGGCGCGCACCGATCCGCCCGAGCGCCCACGCGCACAGCGTGCGCTCGGACGGCTTCTGCAATTGCCCGATCAAACGCTCGGCCAATTCCACCTTGCGCTCGACCGGCAGCCGCTCGAGCGACGCCGACAAGCGCGTCATGTCGGCGGGGCCGACCTTGGCCGGGTCGAACGGCAGCTTGCGGCGCTTGTCGTCGGACGGTTCGAGGAACGCGATCGCGTCGCGCACCTGCGTCTGCGCATCGTCGTCGAGGCCGCCGGCCGCGCGACGCCACAGCGTCCACCACTCGGACCACACCTGCGCGTCGTTCACGTACTGGATTCCGTCGTCGAACAGCGGCCAGAGCTGCTCGATGCGCCACGCGTCGAGCGGATGACCGAAGCCCGGGCGCAGGCAATAGCCGGCGAGATTCAGCCACGCGCGTTCGTGATCGGCCGAACGCCGGCGCCGACGCGCACGCGCGAGCAATGCGTCGAACAGTTCGCGCGCGAGCGCGACGTCCCACTCGTCGCGCGGGCCGAGCACCTGCTCCAGTTGCGCGCGCAACCGTCGCGTGTCCTTCGGCGTGACGTCCGCCGCCTTGCCGCCGAACGAACGGTCGATCAACTCGATCGCGTGGTCCAGACGCGGATGGCGCGCGAGTGCAGCGTCGCCGCCCTGCGCGGGCGCATCGCCGCGCAGCTGGAATTCGAGCCGCCAGCGGCGCGACGCATCGTCGGTCGCGATGCAGTGCATTTCGAGCGTGCCGACCTCGGTCAGCGACGCGGTGAGTTTCACCGGCGTTTCGCGCGCATCGCTGCCGGCCTTGCGGTCGACGACCGTCGCGATCGGCGGCAGCCGCACGAAATCGCCGCCGTCCAGGTCGACGAGATCGCCGGGCGGGTACACGGTGTCGGCCACCGTCGACACGAGGTGGAAACGCACCGGCTGCCCGAGCTGCAGCGCGAACGTGCGATCCTCGAGCCGGATCTCGCGGCCTTCTTCCGAACCGCGCGGCAGCAGGCAGACGCCGCGCGCCACCGCGTCGCCGGCGCCATCGTCGAGAACCAGGAAGTAGCTGCGCGCCGATCCGCCGCCGATGCGTGGCGCATGCCCTGCCCGCGCCAGCCCGTAGGCCACCGCGCCGCGCGCGACCGCGACGTCCGGATGCGCGTTGTGCAGCACGTCGAGCGGCGCGCCGCGCCACGCGCCGAGCGTCTGCGCAAGACGGCCGGCGAGCGCGCCCGCGCGGAACACACCGCCGTTGAGCAGCAGCGTGTCGGGCAGCGGGCCTTCCGCATGACGGTTCAGGAACGCGGCGACGTGCCGCGTGACGGCCGGGTCGCTCGCGTACGGCAACCCGAATTCGACGATCGCGGCCCGCGCACGGCGCGGCAGTTCGCCGGCCGCGACCTGCGGAAAGAAACCGTCGACGACGATCTGCTCGACTTCCTGCCGCGTGAGCTCCGCCGAGCGCGCACCGCCGACCAGCTTGCTGCCCGCGCCGAGCAGCGTCACGGTGACGGACGCGGGCGCGTCGTCGCCGAGCAGCCGCTCCTTCGCCGCGCGGCAGCGCTCGACGAGCTGCGACAGGCTCGCGGCCGACAGCCGCGTGCCGGGCTCGGTCAGCCGCGTCTCGACCAGGCGCGCGAGCGCGAGGTCCATGTTGTCGCCGCCGAGCATCAGGTGATTGCCGACGCCGACGCGCGTGAAGGTGGGCTCGCCGTCGTCGCCCGACGCGACGTCGACGAGCGTGAGGTCGGTCGTGCCGCCGCCGACGTCGCAGATCAGCACGCGCCGCGCCGCGGCGAACGTGTCGCGCAACGTCGCGCGCTGGCCGTACAGCCAGTCGTAGAACGCGGCCTGCGGCTCTTCCAGCAGCCGCAGCGCCGGCAGTTTCGCGCGCCTGGCGGCCTCGACCGTCAATGCGCGCGCGCCGTCGTCGAACGACGCAGGCACCGTGAGGATCACGTCCTGCTTCGCGAGCGGTGCATCGGGAAAATGTGCGTCCCATGCGGCACGCACGTGCGCGAGATAGCTCGCGCTCGCATCGACCGGCGACACCTTGTCGACGCCGTCGGCCGCGCCCCACGGCAGGATCGCCGCGAGCCGGTCGACCGATGCGTGCGACAACCAGCTCTTCGCGCTGGTCACGAGCCGCCCCGGCACCTGCGCGCCGAGCGTGCGCGCATAGCGGCCGATCACGGCCGGCAGCGCGTTGGCCGCGGCCGATTGCGCGCTGGCCTTCGGAGCGTCCGCCCACGGCAGGCGCAGCGCGTCCGGCGGCAGTTCGCCCGCCGCCGGGTGATAGCGCACCGACGGCAGCAGCGGCTGCGCCGCCACCGCGCCGGGGCCGACCAGCTGCTCGACGTCGAACACGCGGATTGCGTCGGAGCCGGCCTCGACGTACGCGACGACCGTGTTGCTCGTGCCGAGGTCGATGCCGACCGTATAGCGCTTCATCTCGCTCAGGCGGTGCCGCGCACGTCGAACTCGACCTTCCAGCGCTCGTCCGTGCCGCTCGGGATCGCCTCGAGTTCGAGCGTGCCGGCTTCGGTCACGCGCGCATGCAGCTTCACCGGCACGATCTCGCCGACCGTACGCCCTTCGGCGGGCAGCGTCGCCTGGATTTCCTCGAGCTCCTGCAGCTCTTCCGGCGACCAGTAGTCGAGCAGCGTGCCGACCTGGTCCTGGCGTCGCACCGACGAGCCGAAGAAGCGGAACTGCACCGGTTCGCCGACAACGAGGCCGAACTCCTGCGGCGGCAGCGCCGCGTCGGTGCCCTCCTCCATCCCGAACGGCGCGACGCACAGCGCCTGCACCGGCGGCTCGAGCCCCGGCACCGCCGGCATCGCGGACTCGATCGCGACGTAGTACGCACGCGCCGTGCCGCCGCGAATGCGCACGCCACGGCCGCGCTTCACGAAGCCGTAGTACGCCGCGCCGCGCGCGACCGCGAGATCGAGATCCGCGCCTTCGAGCAGGCGCGCGGGCGGCGCACCTTCGGCGGCAAGCCAGCCGTTGAGCGTATCGAGCACGCGCTGCGTGAGCAGCGTCGACTTGAACACGCCGCCGTTGAACAGCACCGCGGTCGGATGCAGGAACGTCGCGCCTTGCGGCAGCGTGCGCTGCACGCCTTCGAGCGCGTCCAGCGCCGCGACCTGGCGGCCGAGGAACGCCGCGAGATGGCGCGTGATGCCCGCGTCTTGCGCATACGGCAGGCCGAGCTGCGTGAGGCCGACACGCGCGCGGCTCACGGGGCGCGCCGCTGCATCGACTTGCGGGAAGAAGCCTTCGAGGATCGTCTGCGTGAGTTCCGCGCGCGTGAGCTCCGTGCGGATCGAGCCGCCGATCAGCTTCGAGCCGCGGCTCGGCACGACGAGCGGCACCGCGTCGATCGTCGGGTCGGACAGCAGCGTTTCCTTCGCGGAGCGGCACGCGTAGGTCAGTGCGCGCAGTTGCCACGGATCGGCCTGCGTACCCTGCTGCGCGAGCTTGCGCGCGACCACGTGCGCGAGCGCGAGGTCCATGTTGTCGCCGCCGAGCAGGATGTGCTCGCCGACCGCCACGCGATGCAGTTCGAGATTGCCGTCGCGCTCGACCACCGCGATCAGCGACAGGTCGGTCGTGCCGCCGCCGACGTCGACGCACAGGATCAGGTCGCCGACCCGCACCTGCTTGCGCCAGCCCCCTTCGCTCTTCTGGATCCAGCTGTAGAGCGCCGCTTGCGGCTCCTCGAGCAGCGTCATCCGCGAGTAGCCGGCGGCGCGGGCGGCTTCCGCCGTCAGTTCGCGCGCGGCCGGGTCGAACGACGCGGGGATCGTGACCGTCACGTCCTGGTCCGCGAACGGCGCATCGGGATGGGTGTGGTCCCACGCTTCGCGCAGGTGCGTCAGGTAGCGGATCGAGCTTTCCAGCGGCGACACGCGCGACACTTCGGGCGGCGCATCGCTCGGCAGGATCGCCGCGCGGCGATCGACGCCCGGGTGGCACAGCCAGCTCTTCGCGCTCGACACGAGGCGGATCGGCGTGCCCGCGCCGCGGGTGCGCGCCATCTCGCCGACCGCGAAGCCGCGCGAGGCCGTCCACGGCAGCGTCAGGTCGCCCTGCGTCAGCTCGCTTTCATGCGGAAGATAAAGGAACGACGGCAGCAGGTCGCGCGACTCCAGCGCGCCCGGCGCGGTCAGCTGCGCGATCGGCAGCACCTGCTGCGTGATTTTTTCGCCGTCGCTCGCGGCGCTGTCGACGTACGACAACGCGCAGTGGGTCGTCCCGAGGTCGATACCGATC
>NZ_JAGIXF010000176.1:0-4802 GCF_021483755.1 Burkholderia sp. WTPI3
AAAAGCTATATTCCGTGGCGGTCGAGATGGCGATAGTCACATTGACGATTGTCGTGCTGGCGGGTTGCGGCGGTATGTCTCGCCGCGGAACGGATACCGTGATCGGGGCTGGTGTCGGTGGCGTCGCCGGCGCGGTCCTGACGGGCGGCAGTGCCTTGGGCACGGTGGGCGGCGCGGCCGTCGGCGGCGTTGTCGGCAACCAGGTCGGGAAATAGGCCGGCCGAAGGGTAGGGAATCGGCACGCGCACTCGCCGTCACGGCGAAGCGCGCGCGGATACGTGCGTAACCCGGAGTGCGACCGGTATGTCGGCATTTCTCCTGAACGGCGAGCTGAGGCTGTCCTGGTGGCAACTTGCGTGGGTCGTGTTCGCGCTCACGCATGTCACCATCATCAGCGTGACCGTGTACCTGCACCGCTGTCAGGCGCATCGGGCGCTGGGGCTGCGCCCGTGCGTCAGCCACTTCTTCCGGTTCTGGCTGTGGTTGACGACCGGCATGCTGACCCTGCAGTGGGTCGCGGTGCATCGCAAGCATCACGCGAGGAGCGAGACCCCGGACGATCCGCATAGCCCGCGAACCCGTGGTCTCGCGACCGTGCTGCTTCGCGGCGCGGAACTGTACCGGGAGGAAGTGCGGAACGAGGAAACGCTGCGCCGGTATGGATCGGGTACGCCGGACGACTGGCTCGAACGCCACGTCTATGCCCGCTATCCGAATCTCGGCGTCGGGCTGCTCGCTGTGATCGACGTCGGGCTGTTCGGGCTGCCCGGCGTGGCGGCGTGGGCGATCCAGATGATGTGGATTCCGTTCTGGGCCGGCGGCGTGATCAACGGTTGCGGCCACTTCAGCGGTTATCGGAATTTTGCGACGCCCGATGCGAGCACCAACATTTTCCCGCTGGGCATTCTGATCGGCGGGGAAGAACTGCATAACAATCACCACGCATACGTGACGTCGGCCAGGCTGTCGAACCGATGGTTCGAGTTCGACATCGGCTGGCTGTACATCCGCCTGCTGGCGGCGTTGAGACTGGCGACCGTTTGGCGAGTGGCAACGAAGCCGCGCCTGCTCCTGAACAAGGCAGTGGTCGACGACGCAACGCTGCAAGCGGTCATCCGCAACCGGCATGCGGTGATGGCCGCCTATGCGCACATGCTCGAACCCGCTTGCCGGCGGGAACTGCGCCGCATCAAGGACATGAGCCGCGACGACAAGCGCGCATTCGCGCTCGCCATGAAACGCTGGCTGCGCCAGGCCTGGGGCCATCGGGGCAAGCCCGATCTGCGGGCGCTGACGAGCCCCAATGCGAATCGGCGAATGCGAGTGTACGTCGATATGTACGAGGCGTTGCTCGAGCTATGGACGTGGTCACACGCATCGCACGAGCAATTGCTGGTTCAGTTGCAGGATTGGTGCCGTTGCGCGGAGCAGAGCGGCATCAAGGCGATCGCCGATTTTTCGATGCGCCTGCGCCGGTATGCGTGATCCCGGCACGCCGGTGATCTGCCATGCGGGACCTGCATGCAACGGTTCGCGGCGCAAGCGCCGCTCATCTCGCCCGATTGTCTGGACGCGAATAACGCCACTTGCTCGCATTGGAATTGATGCCGGCATCCTGGCGGATGCGCTTTTCGGCGCGTTCGACATCGGCACGGGCCAGATCATCCCGCTGCTTTTGCCGGGTCGCGTCATCGCGCCGATCAATTGAGGTGCCTGAGTGATATTTCATGGATTGCTCCTGAGTGAGGTGTGCTCGCGTCGCAAGACGCCGCGTCGAGCCGGATGCGGCGGACGGATCAGATCGCCGCGGGGGCGATCTTGCCATCCACGATGTCCTTGCCGAATTGCATCGCCAGGTCGAGTGCGAGCGCCGCCGTTTGCGGAGCGCCGTGCTCGAAAATGGTCGAGTAACGCGGTGCCGTTGCCGAGGTCGCGGGAACCGTGTCGATGCGCACGATTGAAGCGAAACGCTTCGGGCCGGGGGCGTGGGGATCGCCGAATGGCGGGAAAAGCATTTGTGAATAGACGCGGAGTTCACGTCCGCGATATTCGAGAGTGGGGATGGTCATGATTTGCTCCTGACAGAGCAACGGTTGGCGCCGAAGGATTCGAGGGCGCCGATGCCTTGACAACAAACCGGCAGGTATCTTCAGTGTGCGCGCTTGACAATGGTTTCGCAATAATAATATCGGATGCCGAAGCATATTTTCGATGCTGGTCGATCACCGGCTTGCGGTGCCGTTGCGGAAGAATTCGCTTCCAAATAGTCGATACCGTACAGACCAACGCGTGTCGTCCGGTTCACGATGAACTCGACACCGAGGAGGTCGCCATGTGTATCCCGCTTTCACCCGAGGTCGTCGAGACCCTCAAATCGCTTGATCGAATCCCGGATTCCCGGGCCGATATTACTCACTCCATTGCCAATGAACTATTTACCCACGGGCTTGCATACGAGGCGCGCACCGTCGGTTCGATCAACATGACGGCCGCAGGCCGGCTGTGGCTGAATCGGTGTGCGGATTAGCACGCATGCGTCGGTCAGGCGAGACCGGATTTTCGTCCCGTACAACGAACCATGGATCCATGAGGCAATGATGAAAACCCAATCTACACGATGGTTTACGGTGAACCAATACGCGCCTGTTCGCGACGGATGGTATGAAGTGCGACTGGTGAGCGGCGACACGGCGTTTGCGAGGTTTGGCGATGGCGAATGGACGGAAAAGCCGGTGCTCACCTTTACGCGTTGGCGAGGCTTGCGCTCCAATCCGGGCAAGTCGGGCGACGCAGTGGATGCGACCGCAGATGCGACCGCAGCGAAAGGTGTCCGGGACGCGTGGGACGCGTTCTTTCCCGGCGTGGGAAACGAGCAGCACAAGCCGCTTGCCGCTGCGCATGGCGACCGCCCCCAACGCATTGCGGCATCGTGACGGTCAGTCGGGAAACGGGTATCGCCGGATGTTGCCTGCACGCGCCGTCAACATCCAGTGAATCCGCATCACGTTGCCCGATCGCGCGGCCCTACAGAACCGTTCGCGCGAACACCCTACGGCCGCTTCCTGAATTGCTCTTTCGCGTCACCGAATGACGCTTGTGTCTTTCCGACGACCTGCTCGACCGTGCCCTGCATTCTGGTCGATCGATTTCCCATGATCCTGCCGACCATTTCCTTCAGTCTGCCTTTCGCTTCCGCGATGCGGCCTCTCACCTGATCCTTGTTCATCACACTGCTCCTTGACATGGGGCGCCTGCTTCACCGGTACGAAACCTGGAACCATCGAAGCGTCGTATCGGGCGCTTTGCGCGGAACAACCAGGGCGCCCGAAGACACACTGAGCGCAATCGCGATGGAAATCGGTACGATGCCGTACGCGGATCGGCGCCGGCACGCCAGCGTATGCATGCGGGCGGCGATTGGATCGATCGCCGCGAAGCCAGGTTGCGAAGGTTGTCTGTTTTTGCATCCTTGGTACGCTTTCGTACCGCATTCGCATTCGCCTGTGTGTAGCGTCAGGGGTATCCACGAAAAACCTGGGGTGAATCATGCAGCGACGAACATTTCTATGGGGTACGCCGGGATCGATCCTGGCTATCGGCCTCGCGGTCTCGGGATGCACGACGACCGGCACATCCGACGCCAGCAGTCACCAGGCCGACAAGCGCCACACCATCGATGCAGGCGTCGACTCGACCATTGCACGCCTTTACACGACCGCGAAAGGCTCGCGTGAACTCGTCGGCAACGCGCGCGGCGTGCTGGTATTCCCGTCAGTCATCGCGGCCGGCTTCTTCGTCGGCGGCCAGTACGGCGAAGGCTCGCTGCGCGTTGCTGGCAGCACGGTCGGATACTACAGAACCACGACCGGCTCGATCGGCCTGCAGATCGGTGCGCAATCGAAAGCCATCATTTTCCTGTTCATGACCGAGGATGCGCTCGGTCGCTTCCGTAACAGCGAAGGCTGGTCGGTGGGCGGCGACGCGTCGGTGGCAGTACTGAGAGTCGGCGCGAACGGCAATGTCGACACCAGCACCGCGACCGCGCCGATCGAAGCATTCGTACTGACGAACAACGGATTGATGGCCGGCATGACGCTGGAAGGCACGAAGGTCACCCGGCTCAAGTCGCTGTAACGAGCGGCGGACGCAGGGCGTGCTTGGTCTTCATTGGTTGTTTTCATTCTTGCGGAGGGCGTATGCACATTCTCACGAGCGCGGGCCCGCTGGTTTCGCTGATCGCCGGCATTCTGATTCTGGTGGTGCCCCGTCTGTTGAATTACATCGTTGCGATCTACCTCATCGTCATCGGGTTGCTCGGGCTGTTCGGAGGACATCTCCACTGAACCAGGCCTCTCGCGAAAAAGCAGGTGACGAACCTCGCGGGCGGCGCCCGCGATCATACTGATCGTTGTCGTGCTGCTGATGGCCGGGGTGATCCCGACCTGGCGCTACAGCAACGGCTGGGGGTATGGTCCAAGCGGATTGCTGGGCTTGGTATTGGTCGTGTTACTCATCCTGATGTTGCTGGGCAGGCTGTGACACGGGACATCATCGACGCTGCAGGTTCATGGAAAGACTGCCGCCCGACAGCGCGAGTATCGGGTGTGGCATCCCGCCGAACCGTTCGACCCGCGTACGCATCGCGCCACCGCGCCCGCACTGGATCTCACGCATAGCGACGCATGAGCGGCACGGCCGAAATGCCGTGCAGCACGATCGACATGGCGATGATGGCCAGTACCCACGGAACCAGCGGCAACAGTTGCGCACGCGGCCCTTGCTCGAGGGCCAGCATCAGGTAA
>NZ_JAGIXF010000177.1:0-4691 GCF_021483755.1 Burkholderia sp. WTPI3
GATCCGCGCGAACGTCGCGGCCGGTTCGGGCAGGCCGGCGTGGGCGGCGCGTTCGGCAAGTTTGCGGGCGGCGGGCGGCTGATCGGCCGGTAGCGGTTCGGCCAGCGCGTTCGCGACCCGCGTGCCGGCGCCGCCGCGCGATTCCAGGAAACCTTCGGCGACGAGCTGCGCATACGCGTCGACGACGGTGCCGCGCGCGACCTGTAACGACGCCGCGAGCAGCCGCGTGGACGGCAGCGTGTCGCCGGGCCGTACGTCGCCGCGGCGCACGGCGTCGCGCAACGCCTGCGCGAGCTGGCGGCTCAGGTCGCCGGCCGCGCGGTCGAGCGCGCCGAGCGACGGGATTTCGACGATCCGGGCGGTTCTTGCCATGATTCTGGTCTTCTGAAATTGTTCTAAACCGGCTCTACAGCATAAACCAGTTAGCGATCACAATCAGGGCATGACGCGTCACCCGCTGGCCCGTTTCTTCCAACCCCTGTCCGACCGTGGAGCCGCCATGTATGTCCCCGCCGATTTCGCCGAGTCCCGTCCCGACGTGCTGCGCGAGCTGATCGTCCAGCATCCGTTCGGCAGCCTGGTCACGCACGGGAAGAGCGGGCTCGACGCGCATCACCTCCCGTTCGAGCTGCTGCCGGGCGACGGCGGTCTCGGCGAGTTGCATGCGCACGTGTCCCGCGAGAACCCGGTCTGGCAGGATGTCGCGAACGGCGACGAGGTGCTGGTGATCTTCCGCGCGGGCGACGCGTACATCTCGCCGACCTGGTATCCGAGCAAGCACGTCGCGCATCGGCAGGTACCGACGTGGAACTACGTGGTCGTGCATGCGCACGGACGCATCACGGTGCGCGACGACGAGAAGTTCGTGCGAGGCGTGGTCGCGCGGCTGACGCGCACGCACGAGGCGTCGCAGCCGGTGCCGTGGAAGATGGGCGATGCGCCGCAGGATTATCTCGACACGATGCTGCAGGCGATCGTCGGGCTGCAGATCGAGATCACGCGGCTGGTCGGCAAGCGCAAGCTCGGGCAGAACAAGTCGGCGGCGGATATTCGCGGGGCGGGCGAGGCGTTGATCGCCGACGGCAACGCGGCGATCGGCGAAGCGATGCTGGCGGAGGCGGACCGCAAGAATGAATAATCTTGCGATCGCGAGGTGAGGGGTTCCTCGCCTGGACCACAACATCGCGAATCGGCCCTCTCGGAAAACCTTGATCGTAGCCGCGTGACGCGATAGTGCATCTCGAAGTCGATTGGGTTCCTTGAAACGGAAAGGTTGAGTCCGCAACTATCTTGAGGGAATTCATACGTCACGGATTATGAATCCGAGGGGCACGTAATTGCTATTTTCCAATCGCTTTTCCCCCGGCCGCTCTTGTCACCTGTTTCGGGCGTTTTCCACCTTCCCCAGCCTGCGCCAGCGCCCCCCGAATCGCAGGCTCCGTCTTGTCGTACGCGCCTTCGCCATAGCGCATATAGACGACCTTCCCGCTCGCATCGATCCGGTACAGCGCAGGCCAGTACTGGTTCCCGTACGCACGCCACGTGTCGTAGCGATTGTCCTGCGCGACCGGATACCGGATGCCGAAGCGCTTGATCGCATCGGCGATGTTCTTCGGATCGCATGTATCCGGCGAACCGCGCATGTGCAACGTTGTGTGTCGCCACGACGGCGCGATACATCGGGATACAAATGCGTGCCGGCGCTGCGGTATAAAAGCGGACATCGCCCGCCGCCACATCACGACACGGACTCATGGGCAAGATCGACCACGTACTGATCGTCGACGACGATCGCGCGATTCGCGAACTGATCGCGGACTACCTGGAGAAGAACGGCATGCGCGTGTCGCTCGCCGCGAACGGTCGCGACCTGCGCAACGTGCTGGACGACGGCGCGCCCGCCCTGATTCACCGTGACCGAGCTCGACCAGGCGACCACCAACCTGATGATGGGCTACATCGAGCGCGAGCTCGGTCGCGCTGCTCGACAGCATCGTGTGCGACTACACGGATGCGGGGCAGGACGTCGCGCTGCACAGCGGCGGCCCGCTCGCGCTGACGACGCGGCCGAAGTCGCTGCGCCGAATCGTCGGCAACCTCGTCGGCAACGCGCTGAAGTTCGCGGGTGCGGCGGAGATCGCCGTGCAGGCGGCGCCGGGCGGCGGCACGGTCATCGCGGTGCGCGCACGCGATGGGGGGCTCGCTCACGCTGAGCAACCGGCCGGACGGCGGCGGACTGGAAGCGCGGTTGACGCTCGTGAACGCGGCATGACGCGTTGTTGCGGGCGTCGAATTCACGCCCGCGGCAACGCACTCACGCTCATCGCTGCAAATGCGCATCGACCAGCGGCGCGAGCGTGTCTGCATGGACGGCCGCGAGATCGTGCCGGCCGCCCGGCACGACGTGTAGCTGCGCGTCGGGCAGCCGGTCGAGCAGGCGCTTGCCGGCCGCGACCGGGCTGATCGGATCGTCGTCGCCCCACAGCAGCAGTGTCGGCTGCGCGATGCGGCCGATGTCGTCCGACAGGTCGGCCCGGAACGTCATGAACCAGTCGGGAAGCTGCGGGTTCGCTTCCGCAAAACCGGTGCGCCAGTCCTGTGCGCCGAGTCCCTGCATGTCGAGGCCGCCGGACGTGACAGTCAGCACGAGGTGCGTGACGTGTGCGGTGCGCTCCAGCGCCGCGCGCATCGCGATCACGCCGCCCATCGATTGCGCGATCACGGCGGTCGGCCGGTCGATCGCGGCCAGCACGTGACGCACGAGACCGTCGAAGTCGTCGATGGCCGGATCGCGCGGCGTGTCGCCGAAGCTCGGATACGCGACGATCCGCCGCTCGGCCGGATGCGCGAGCCGGCTCGCGAGCGGTTGCCAGAAGGCGGTGCTGCCCGAT
Organism: Burkholderia sp. WTPI3; assembly: GCF_021483755.1. Classification (NCBI taxonomy): domain Bacteria; kingdom Pseudomonadati; phylum Pseudomonadota; class Betaproteobacteria; order Burkholderiales; family Burkholderiaceae; genus Burkholderia; species Burkholderia sp. WTPI3. The sequence continues at coordinate 2,892 of NZ_JAGIXF010000177.1, forward strand.
GCACCGGGCAGAAAAAGCAGTTGCGATGGAACGGGCATGGCGGATCGGTTTTCCAGTGAGCGAAGCGGGATGGCGGGCGAGCGGCGATGCGTCAGCACCGGCCGGTGCGCAGCGCGACGGTCCAGTCGTCGCGGCCGCGTGCTGCCGCGGTGGCGGCGGCCGTGTGCCAGTCGTATTCGACCGCATGGAATTCGGCATGCCAGCCGGACGGCGTGCGCGACACCATCGCATAGCGCGCATGCGGCGAGCCGGTTTCGATCCGGTGCAGATGCGGTTGATCGTCGGTGTACGCCTGCAGCCCGACGCTGCCCGGGTTGACGATCAGCCGGCCGTCGTCGAGCTTCGCCATGCGCGGCACATGCGTGTGGCCGCACAGGATCAGCGACGCGGATTCGTCGCCCGCGCGCTGCGCGATTTCATCGGGCGTCGCCGCGCGGCAGCCGTCGGGCGTGACCGTTTCGAGGAAATAGATCAGGTCGCTGGCGGGTGTGCCGTGCACCAGCAGCACGTCGTCGCCGAGCGTCAGGCGTTCGGGCAGCGCGGCGATCCATTTGCGATGATCGTCGCGCAGCGTGTCGTGCGCCCAGCGGTCGGACAGCCGCATCGATTCGCGCTCGCCGGTCAGCAGTTGTCGTTCGTGATTGCCCTTGATGGTCGGCAGGTCGAGTGCGATCAGGCGATCGGCGGTTTCGGCCGGGTGGAGCGCGCCCGACACGATGTCGCCGAGATTGACGATCAGGTCGGCGCCGCGGCGGCGCACGTCGGCGAGCACCGCGTCGAGCGCGGCGAGGTTGCCGTGGATGTCGGACAGTGCGGCGATTCTCATGGCGGGAAAGTCGATGGGGGGAGCGGCGATTGTCGCCAATTCGGCGCGGATCGTCCAATCGCGTCGACGGCGCGCGCACGCATGTCGCGCATCACGCGCCAGTCGGTCAATCGGTCGCGAGGCGCGCGTACATCGCGAAGTCGCCCGGCACGCCGCGCACCATCCGGTATGCGCGCAGCACCCCTTCGCACCGGTAGCCGCACTTCTGCAGCACGCGCGCGGAGCGGGCGTTGCGGGTCAGCACGACGCCCTGGATGCGCATGAAGCCGCCTTCCGCGAGTGCCCACGCAGTGACGCTCGCGCACAGCGCGCTCGCGATGCCGCGCCCTCAGTGCGACGGCGCGACGTCGTACGCGATCTCGGCCGTGCGGTTCGCGGTGGACACTGTATGCAGCCCGATCGTCCCCGCGAGCGCGCCCGATGCATCGTCGACAATCGTGAGACGGCGGATCGAATCCGGATGAGCGGATTCGATGCCGTCGAACAGCGGCAGCAGATCGTCGCGCGCATGCAGGTTCCAGCTCGTGTGGCGCACGACGTCGGGGTTCGACAGGTACGCATACCACGCGTCGAGGTCGGTGCGGTCGAGCTGGCGAAGCGACAGGCCGGCGAAACCGGCGCGGGGTGGCGCTTCGATTCTCATCGCGTACCCGCGGTGAACGAGGCGGCGTGCATGGCGGCGCGCCTACGCAGCATGACGCCGATACAGCGCGAGCGAGCCGGCCAGCGCGAGCAGCATCGCGCCGCACGTGCGTTCGAGCCACAGCGCGCCCGAGCGCTTCAGCAGACGCACCGCGCGTGCGCCGAGCAGCGCGTAGCCGAACATCACCGCGCCGTCGAGCAGTGCGAACGTGAGCGCGAGCGCGACGTATTGCGGCTCGAGCGCTGCCGACGGAGCGAGGAACTGCGCCAGGAACGCGGCGAAGAACAGATACCCCTTCCGACTCGTCCCCGCGGTGAGCAACCCCTTACCG
>NZ_JAGIXF010000178.1:0-4652 GCF_021483755.1 Burkholderia sp. WTPI3
TGAACCGCCCCGCCGTGACGACCAGGTGATCGACCCGCGTCATCGTCGCGAATACGCGTTGCACCGCGGCCCGGTCGGCGATGTCCGCGATCGCGGTGCGCGCGCCGCCGATCGCCTGCGCGGCCGCCTCCAGCGTCGCGGCGGTGCGGCCGACCAGCGTTACGGCGGCACCGCGCGCCTTTACAGCCGCCGCGGCAGCGAGTCCGATTCCGGAGCTTCCGCCGAATACCACCACGTGCGCGCCTTCCAGCGCCGGAAACTGCGTTGCGTCGTTCATGTCGACTCCTCGTCGGGGATTGAATGTTCGCGAACCTTAGGTCATGCTCCAACGAGACGGAATACGTCTAAATCGAATAGGGGTCATGCCACGGAGGAATAAGATGGATTCGCTGCGTTCCATGCGTCTCTTCGTGCGCACCGTCGAGCTGGGCAATTTCTCGGCCGTCGCGCGCGAGGAAGGCACCGGCCAGCCGACGATCAGCAAGGTCATCGCCGCGTTCGAGAAAACGCTGGGCGTCCGGCTGCTCGAACGGTCGACGACGAACGTCGCGCCGACCGACGAAGGCCGGCGGTTCTACGAACGCTGCAAGCGCGTGCTCGACGAATACGCAAACGCCGTGGCCGACGTGCGCGGACAGACGCTGCGGCCAGTCGGCAAGCTGGTCGTCAACGCGCCGACGGGGCTCGGCGAACTGCGGCTGAATGCACTCGTGCTCGAATTCCTCGCGGCCTGTCCGGAGATCGAAGTCGAGCTGCATCTGACCGACCGCGTGATCGACCTGATCGAGGAAGGCGTCGACGTGGCCATCCGTCTCGGCCACGCGTTGCCGCCGGACGCGATCGCGCGCTGCGTCGCGTCGTCGCCGCGCCTGCTCGTGGCCGCGCCGCGCTATGTCGCGCAGTCGCCCGCGATCCGCCGGCCGGCCGACCTCGCGAAGCACGAGTACGTCGGCTACGCGCGCGCCGATATCGGAACCGACCTGGAATTCACCCGAGGCGCGGAGAAAATCAGCATCGCGATGCGCGGCCGGTATCGCGTCAACAGTTCGCTCGCATTGCGCGAATGTTTCCTCGCGGGAAACGCGATGGGCAGCGCGCCCGCATGGCTCGTCCAGGACCTGATCGACGGCGGACAACTCGTCCGGCTGCTGCCGAAATGGCAGATGAGCATGCCGCACGCGCTGCATCTCGTGTACGCATCGCGACGCTATCTGCCGCTCAGGACCCGCACGTTCCTGCAGTTCATGGAGCAGCGGCTTCCCGAACTCCCCGGATTCCATGTGCCGCAGGCGTCGTCGCAGCGAGTACGCTGACAACAGGCCCTAATACGCGAACCCGATCCGGCCTTGCCCGACCGGATGCGCGACCGTGCCCATCCGGATGTCGTAGACGTCGGTCAACACGTGATCGCGCATGAACGCATCCGGCGTCCCTTCGACCACGATGCGCCCCTGTCGCAACGCGACGAGCCGGTCGCAATAGCGCGCGGCGAGATTCACGTCGTGCAGCACGACGACCACGCAGAGCCCGCGTTCGAGCGTCAGCGCACGCACGAGCGCGAGCACCTCGATCTGGTGCCGCACGTCGAGCGCGGAAATCGGCTCGTCGAGCAGCAGGCATTCGCTGCGCTGTGCGACGAGCATCGCAAGCCACGCGCGCTGTCGCTCGCCGCCCGACAGGCTGTCGGCCGCCCGATCCGCGAATGCCGCGACGTCCATCGCGCGCAACGCATCGTCGACCATCGCGCGATCCTCGTCGCCGAATCGGCCCAGTGCGCCATGCCAGGGATAGCGGCCCAGCGCGACGAGCTCGCGCACGGTCAGCCCGTCGGTCGCGGGCAGATGCTGCGGCAGATACGCGACCGCACGCGCCAGCGCCCGGCTGGCCCAGGTATCGAGCGGGCGATCCTGCAGACGAATCGTGCCTGCCGACGGCCGCTGCTGCCGCGCGAGCAGTTTTACCAGCGTCGACTTGCCCGAGCCGTTGTGACCGAGCAGGCCGACCACGCTGCCGCGCGCGAATGCGAGATCGGCCGGATGCAGCAGCACGCGACCGGCCGCTTCGAACGACACGCGTTCGAGCGCGAAGAACGGGGCCGGCGACGCGACGGCCGCGGAAACATCCGGCGCGAGAGCAGGCGCCGGTACGGAAGCAATCGGATTCATGTCGGAGATACCGTCGAATGCGGCGCCACGGTGGCGGACTGCGCGACGATCTGCCCGTAGTCGAGCTTCACGCTGCGATCCGCCAGCGCGAAATAGCGGTCGTCGTGCGAGATCACCAGCACGGTCTTGCCGCGCGCCTTGAGTTCCGGCAGCAATTGCCGGTAGAACACATCCTTGAACAGCGGATCCTGGTCGGCAGCCCATTCGTCGAACACGTAGAACGGCCGGTCTTCCAGATACGCGACCAGCAGCGCGAGCCGCTTGCGCTGCCCCTGCGACAGCTCGAGCGTGGAAAACGCGCCGCCGTCGACCGCCACCTTGTGCGACAGCTGCAGCGCGTCGAGCAGTGCGCGCGCCCGCTGGCGCGACGCCATGTCGATGCCGAACAGTCGTTCGAACAGGAAGAAATCGCTGAACACGGCCGAGAACAGGTGCCGGTAACGCTCCCGCGACGCCGCATCGACCGGCTCGCCGTCGAGCAGGATCCGCCCGCCTTCGGGCGCGTACAGGCCCGTGATCAGCTTGGCGAGCGTCGTCTTGCCGCTGCCGTTGCCACCGATCAGGAACACCGTTTCGCCCGGCGCGAACGACAGGTCGATCGGCCCCAGCGTGAACGCTTCGCCGTCGCGCACATAGCGATGCGTGACGCCGTCGAGCGCGATCCGCCCGAACGCGTGCACGGGCCGCGCGCCGCCCACCGGCTCGCGCGGCAGTTCCGCATCGAGCTGCTCGATGCGCTCGAACGCGACGCGCGCGATGCTGACCGAAGGAATCGCGGCAAGCAGCCCCTCGATCGGCATGATCATGTACAGGAACACCATCGCGTAGCCCGACGCGACGCGCGCATCGATCTCGAACCAGCGCGCAAGCACGAACAACGTGAGGCCGATGAATGCGAACAGGACCAGGTTGCCCCAGCTCGCCGCGGCCGCATACAGCATGTAGCCGCGCGTGCGCTGCACGCGCACGGCTTCGACGCCCGGCGCGAGCATCTCGTCGACGAATGCGGCGCGGCGTGCGCGATGCAGCTTCAGCTCCTTCGCGCCGTCGAACAGCGCGCGGAAGTGGCGCACGAGATCGTCCTCCCGTCGACGCGAATCGCGCAGGTCGGTCAGCGCGCGCCCCTGGACCACGCGAAAGCCGAGCATCGCGACCCCGATCGTGACGGCCGCGAACAGCAGGATCTGCCACGACAGATAGCCGAGGTACGCGAGACAGCCGGCGATCACCGCACCCTGCATCGCGATCGTCGGAAGGTTGACGAAAAACACGACGATCGTGTCGAGATCCTGCGTGAGCACCGACAGCGATTTCGCGCTGCCGAGCCGTTCGAGATCGGGGTACGCCGCATCGCCGATGCGGCGGATCGTCCGCATGCGCAGCATCGCCTTCGCGCGCTGCCCGAGCGACATGAACAGCATCTGCGACACCGCGCGCGCGGCGAGCACCGCGACGACGACCGCCGCGAAGCGCCAGCCGAGCGCCACGAGGCGTTCGGCCGACGCTCCGAGCGCCTGGTTGATCAGCGCGATCAGCACGGCATTGCCAATCCCGCTCGCGAGGCTCGTCAGCAATGCGAGCGGCAGGGTCCAGCGAAAACTGCCGGTCAGGAAACGAAACAGCGACATGGGGAATCCTTGCACGTGCGACGCCGCCCTGCCGCTCGCGCGACGGGCGGCGTGCCGCCATCAGTTGTAGTGGAGATGCGGCGTTGCGTCGACCTCATCGCCGCAACAGCCAGAGCAGATAGGGTCCGCCGACCAGCGTCGCGAGAATGCCGGCCGGCAGTTGCTGCGGAAACAGCAGGTTGCGGCCGAGCCAGTCGGCCGCAACCATCAGCAACCCGCCGACGAGCGCCGCGATCGGCAATTGCGAGCGTGCGCGCGTGAAGCCCAGCAGCCGCGCGAAATGCGGCGCCATCAGTCCGACGAACGACATCGGCCCGATCACGATCGTCGCGCCCGCCGTCAGGATCGCGGCCACCGCGAACAACGCCGCGCGCGCATGGCTTGCGCGCACGCCAAGCGCATTCGCGACATCCGCGCCGAGCGGCAGGATGTCGAGCCAGCGCAACGCCAGCCACGCGAGCACGCCGGCCGCCACGGTGCAGATCCAGACCGCGATCGCCGTCTGCGGCAGAACCACGTAGGTCGAGCCGAACAGCAGCGCGCGCAGCAGTTCGGCCTGCAGGCCGCCACGCGCGGTCGCGAGCACGATCACGGCCTGCGAGAACGCACTGATCGCCATGCCGACGAGCAGCATCCGGTCGGGCGAGAAACCGCCGCGACGGCCGAACGCGACCATCGCCGCCAGGCACGCGAGCGCGCCCGCCGATGCGCCGCCCAGCAACACCGGCGCGGACGGCACGCCCGCGCCGAGCGCGGCGACCAGCAGCCCGAGCATCGCGCCGCCGCTCACGCCGAGCAGGTCCGGGCTCGCATCGGATTGCCGGTCAGGCGCTGCAATACCGTGCCGGCCAGCGCGACC
>NZ_JAGIXF010000179.1:0-4630 GCF_021483755.1 Burkholderia sp. WTPI3
CCGCTGGCGGCCGGTTCGCGCTACGCGGTCGTTGTGGAGATGCGGGAATCGAATCATAGCGTCCAAGACTGGATTGCTATGGTATTCATTGGTACAGCCAATACATGAGCCGCGCATGCTACTTCGCCACATCCGCTATTTCCTGGCCGTCGCCGAGCAGCGCAGCTTCACGCGCGCGGCCGACTCGCTGCATGTGTCGCAGCCGACGCTGTCGCAGCAGGTGCGCCAGCTCGAGGACATGCTCGGCGTGCAGCTGTTCGACCGCTCGGGCCGCACGGTGCGGCTCACCGAGTTCGGCGAAGTCTATGCGCGCCACGCGCGCGCGGCGCTGCACGAACTCGATACCGGCCAGCGCGCGCTGCACGACGTTGCGGATCTCGGCAGCGGTTCGCTGCGGCTCGCGATGATGCCGACCTTCGCCGCCTACCTGAGCGGCTCGCTGATCGACGCGTTCCACGCGGATTTTCCGAACGTCGCGCTGACGATCGACGCGATGCCGCAGGAGCGCATCGAGGCGCTGCTGGCCGACGACCGGCTCGACGCGGGCTTCGCGTTCATGCCGCCGCGCGCGCCGGACATTGACGCGCTGCCGTTGTGGGACGAGCCGCTCGCGCTCGTGACGGGCCGCACGCATCGCCTGGCCCGCCGTCGCCGCGCGCTGAGTCCGGCCGAACTCGTCGGCGAGCCGCTGGTGCTGCTGAGCCGCGCGTTCGCGACGCGCGAAAGCATCGACCGGTATTTCATCGAGCAGGGGGCGCAGCCGAAGATCGCGATCGAGACGAACACGATCAGCGCGGTGCTGGAACTCGTGCGCTGCGGGCGGCTCGCGACGGTGCTGCCCGATGCGGTCGCACGCGAGAGCGGCGATCTGTGCGCGCTGGAGATCGATCCGCCGCTGCCGACGCGCACGGCCGCGCTGCTCACGCGCAAGGGCGCGTACCGCAGCGTCGCGGCGCGTGCATTCATCGAGCGCGCGCTCGCGTATCGCGATCCGTCGGGGGGGTGACCGGTACGGCCGGCGACCGGTTGCGGCGCCAGCCGCGCGGATGGGCGGTGCTCAGGCGCTCAGGTGCGCGGCGTCGGGAAGAAGATGCCCGCGCGCTGCGCGGCGTTGGCAATGTGCGTCTCGATCGCAGTGCCCGCGGCCGCCGCATCGCGGGCGATCAGCGCATCGACGATCGCACGGTGTTCGTGCCATGTCGACAGCAGCAGCTCGCGCCGGTAGAACGGCATGCGCTGGCTTTCCTTCATGATGTCCGCGCTGCTGCGCAGTACCGATTCGATCGCCGCGTTGCCCGCGAGATGGATGATTCGCATGTGGAAGTCGAAATCGAGCCGCGACGCCTCGTCGAGCGCGCTCTCGGTCAGCGCGACGTGCAGGTCGGCGAGATTGTTCTCGAACCATGCGATGTCGTCGTCGCTGACGACGTGCGCCGCCATCCGCGCGGCAAACCCCTCGAGCGCATAGCGCATCTGGTACGTGTCGGGCGGCGACGACTGCTCGGCGAACCGCCAGGCGTGGGCGGCCGTCGCCTGCGCGCTTTCGACATAGACGCCCTTGCCGGCGCGGATGCGCAGCATCCCGAGCGCCTCGAGCGTCGACAGCGCCTCGCGCAGCGACGCGCGGCTGATCTCCAGCTCCTCGGAGAGCTGCCGCTGGGCCGGCAGCAGGCTGCCGACCGGATATACGCCTGCCTCGATCCGGTCGCGGATCGTCGAGATGGCGGCGTCGGTCACGGTGTGCGGAACGTTCTTCATGATGTGAGCGATGGCCGGTCTGACCAGCATTGTAATCCGCACGCAGGCAGTGCATGAGCGGCCTACGGGAAAGCCACGATCCGCCCCGATCCGGTGCATTCAGACCCCATGCCGAAGGGCGGGAAATCCCTATTTGATTCGTCCTTGACGCGACTATATCGGCTTCCTACTATCCACCATAACATCACTGGTCTTACCAGTATGAACAGACGAAACTGCAACCGTTGGATCGGGAGAGCGCCGTGTCGAAATTCCTCAATTCGCTGTTTGGCCGGGTAGTCGTCGCATTGATACTGGGGGTCGCGCTCGGCGCGTTCTTCCCGCATTTCGCCGAGTCGCTGCGACCGCTGGGCGACGGCTTCCTGAAACTCATCAAGATGGTCATCGGCCCGATCGTGTTCTGCGTCGTGGTCAGCGGGATGGCCAATGCGGGCGACCTGAAGAAGGTTGGCCGGGTCGGCCTGAAGGCGGTCGTCTACTTCGAGGTGATGACGACGATCGCGCTCGGCATCGGGCTAGTGCTCGCGTGGCTCACGCGCCCGGGCGTCGGGATGAACATCGACCTGCGCTCGCTCGATGCGGCGTCGCTCGCGTCGTATGCGAAGAATGCCGAAAGCCTGAAGGACACGGCCGGCTACCTGATGAAGATCATTCCCGAGACCGCGATCGACGCGTTCGCAAAGGGCGACATCCTGCAGATCCTCGTGTTCGCGGTGCTGTTCGGCTCCGCGCTGTCGCTGCTCGGCGACAAGGCGCAACGCGTGAACAGCCTGATCGAGGAACTGTCGCACGTGTTCTTCCGCATCATCGGCTTCATCATCAAGCTCGCGCCGCTCGGCGTGCTCGGCGCGATCGCGTTCACGACCGGCAAGTACGGCGTTGCATCGCTCAAGCAGCTCGGCTATCTCGTCGCGGTGTTCTACCTGAGCTGCTTCGTGTTCGTCACGGTCGTGCTCGGCACGGTGATGCGCCTCGCGGGCTTCTCGGTATTCAAGCTGATCCGCTACCTTCGCGAGGAACTGTCGATCGTGCTCGGCACGGCATCGTCCGACGCGGTGCTGCCGCAGGTGATGAGCAAGCTCGAATACATGGGCATCAAGGATTCGACGGTCGGCCTCGTGATTCCGACCGGATACTCGTTCAACCTCGACGGCTTCTCGATCTACCTGACGCTCGCCGTGCTGTTCATCGCGCAGGCCACCAACACGCCGCTGTCGACGCATGACCTGATCGTCGTGCTGCTCGTGTCGCTCGTCACGTCCAAGGGCGCGCACGGGATTCCGGGCTCGGCGATCGTGATCCTCGCGGCGACGCTGTCGGCGATCCCCGCGATTCCGGTGCTCGGCCTCGTGCTGATCCTGCCTGTCGACTGGTTCGTCGGCATTGCCCGCGCGGTGACCAACCTGATCGGCAACTGCGTCGCGACGGTGGTCGTCGCGGTGTGGGAGCACGACATCGACCGGGCCCGCGCGAAGCGCGTGCTGAACCGCGAGCTGCGCTACGTGGCCGACGCGCCGGGCGCCGCCGCACCGGTCGCGGGCGATCAGGCACACGCGCTCTGAGCGCGACTGCGCACGGCGCGGCGTCCCCTGGCCGCGCGGCGCGAACGAATTTCGTGCGACCGGCGTGCTGATGCGCCGGCGCTTCTCAAAATAGTGGAGACGACATGGCAGCCCCCATCCTCGATCCGAACGCGCCGGCCTTCACGCGGCGCTACATGAACCTCGCCGATCCGCGCCTGGGCGCGCAGGCGCTCTTCGCCAGCGACGAATTCTTCGCGCCGAAGGAGCGCATGCTCAATCCCGAGCCGGCCGTCTTCATTCCCGGCAAGTACGACGACCACGGCAAGTGGATGGACGGCTGGGAGACGCGTCGCAAGCGCACCACCGGCCACGACTTCTGCGTGGTCCGGCTTGCGCGGCCCGGCGTGATTTACGGCGTCGATCTCGACACGAGCCACTTCACCGGCAACTTCCCGCCGGCCGCGTCGATCGAGGCCTGCGCGGCGGATGGCGACACGCCGCCGGACGACGCCGAATGGCGCACGATCGTCCCCGCGACGACGCTGCAGGGCAATTCGCACCACTACGTCAGTGTCGACGATGCGCAGCCGGTCACGCACCTGCGCGTGAACCTGTATCCGGACGGCGGGCTCGCGCGGCTGCGCGTGTACGGCCAGCCGCAGCGCGACTGGCGCCATGTGCCGGCCGGCGAACTCGTCGATCTCGCGGCGATCGAGAACGGCGGTTATCTGGTGGCGGCGAACAACCAGCATTTCGGGCCGGCCTCGCAGATGCTGATGCCGGGGCGGGGCGCGAATATGGGCGACGGCTGGGAAACGCGGCGCCGCCGCGAGCCCGGCAACGACTGGGCGATCGTCGCGCTGGCGCGCCCGGGCATCATCCGGCGCGTCGAGGTCGATACGGCGTTCTTCAAGGGCAACTTCCCCGACCGCTGTTCGCTGCAGGCCGCGCACGTCACGGGCGGCACCGACGATTCGCTCGTCACGCAGGCGATGTTCTGGGCCGAACTGCTCGGCGAGCAGAAGCTGCAGATGGATCACGTGCACACGTTCGACCAGCTCGCGGCGCTCGGCCCCGTCACGCACGTGCGCTTCAACATCTTCCCGGACGGCGGCGTGTCGCGCCTGCGTCTGTGGGGCGAGCCGGCTTGACGGAGGGCGAAGGCATGAGCGGACCCCATATCCTGCGCGTCGAGCGCCTGACCCGCGAAGCGTTCGCGCCGTTCGGCGACGTGATCGCGCTCGAAGGCGCGCGGCATTTTCCGATCAACGGCGGCACGACCGAGCGTTTCCACGATCTCGCGACGATCGACGTCTGCGCGGACGGCGGCCGGCCGCTCGTCAGCATGT
>NZ_JAGIXF010000018.1:0-112288 GCF_021483755.1 Burkholderia sp. WTPI3
ATCGATGCGCGTCGCGCTGCAGGCGCTGCGCGAGCGCCATCCGGCGCGCATCGTGGCCGCCGCACCCATCGCGCCGGCGGGCGCGCGGCATGCGTTCGGCGGTCTCGCCGACGCGTTCGTGACGGTGTCGCAACCGCTGCGGTTCTGCGGGATCAGTCAGTTCTACGCGCGTTTCGAGCAGACCGAGGACGACGAAGTGCGCGCGCTGCTCGACGCGGCCCGCGCGCGGGGCGATGGCGCTACGTTCGCCTGATCCCGCGCCGGCGCGTTCCGGCGCGCACGGCCTCGGCCAGCGCGAACACGCGCTGCAGTGCCGGATGGACGTCGCCGCGCCAGCGTGCGCCCGTGAACAAGCCGTAGTGGTCGCATGCGGCGATATCGATGCGGTGACGTTCGCCGGCCGCGAGGCCGCGGCACATATCGAGTGCCGCGTGCGTCTGTCCCGCGCCGGTGACGGCGTCGCACGCGCCTTCGACGGTCAGGAGCGCGACACCGCGCAGCGCGGCCGGCTCGACGCGCCGGCCGCCCACCTCCCACGTGCCGTTCGCCAGGCACATCCGCTGGAACACGATATCGACGGTATCCAGGAAGTACTCGGCCGGCATGTCGAGCAGCGCCGTGTATTCGCGCAGCGCGCGCCGCGCATCGGCCAGCCCCGTCATGTCGAAGTGCGACGCGGCGCGCGCGTAGTCCTCGATCAGCAGCATGAAGCGCTGCGGATAGAGCAGCGCGATCTCGCCTTGCTGAAGATAGGTCGGGAACACGTGCCGACCGTGGCCGGGAAAGCAGGGCGGCACGATGTCGATCAGGTGGCGGCGACACCACGTCAGCGAACGGGACGCGGCGGTGGTGCCGAGCGTCGTCGGATTGACGCGCGCGTCGAGCGGGCCGCCGATCAGCGTGATGCTCGCCGGCGGCGGCAGGCCACGCGCGGCGCGCAGCGCGAGGGCGCCGAGCGCGGGTACGGTCGCCTGGCATATGGCGACGACGTGTAGCGGCCGGTCGTTCTGTACGAGCGCATCGACGAAGCCGTCGAGCGTCGCCACGTACTCGTCGAGCCCGAAGCGGCCCGACGCGACCGGGATGTCGCGCGCATTGACCCAGTCGGTCACGCACACGTCGCCGTCGGCCAGCAGCGTCTCGACGCTCTCCCGCATCATCACCGCCGCGTGCCCGGCGAGCGGCGCGCACAGCAGCACCGTGCGCAGCGCGTCCTCGCGCGCGAAGCGCCGCAAGTGACAGAACGGCGTGCGCGCGACCAGCCGTTCGTCGACCGCCGGCCGCCGGATATCGAAGCGCGGCGGTCTGGCGGGCGGCCCGAGCAGCGGCTCGAACAGGTCGTCGTAGCACGACGACGCGGTGTGCGGCAGCGTCGCGGCCGGCCACGCATCGAACGCGTGACGCGTTGCCGCGCGCCATGCGCGCATCCATTCCCGCTGCTGCTCGACGACGGCATACCACATGGAGAACCTTGATGCGGAAGAGGCGTGAATCTGCATTATGGCCACTCCAGACGCGCAGCGGGTGCCGGATACGTGACCGAATGATGTGGGTTAAACGTCGTCGTGCTAGGCGGTGTCGCGCGGCGCTGCTACAGTCGTCGGTCCCATTCCCTCAAGCGGAGCGTTTACGATGAAGCTGATTGGCATGCTGGATTCCCCGTTCGTGCGCCGTGTCGCCATTTCGGCGAAGCTGCTCGACCTGCCGTTCGAACACGAGTCGATCTCGGTGTTCCGTCACTTCGACCGGTTCCGGACGATCAACCCGGTCGTCAAGGCGCCGACGCTTGTGACCGACGACGGCACGAAACTGATCGACTCGTCGCTGATCGTCGACTACCTCGACCATCGCGTCGCGCCGGAGCGGCGCCTGCTGCCCGACGCCGCCGATGCGCGGCTGCGCGCGCTCGTGCCGGTCGGCTTCGCGCTGGCGGCGGCCGAGAAAACGGTGCAGGTCGTATACGAGCAGGCGCTGCGGCCGGCCGACAAGCAACACGCACCGTGGCTCGAGCGCGTGTTGAGCCAACTCGAGGGCGCGTATGGCGAACTCGAGCCGCTCGTCGCGGCCGCGAGCGGCTGGCTCGGCGGCGCGCGCCTGCTGCAGTTCGACGTGACGGTGGCGGTCGCGTGGCGGTTCACGCAGTACATGGCCGCCGCGTATCCGGCGCTCGGCCGGATCGATCCGGCACGTTATCCGGCGCTCGCAGCACATTCGGCGCGTGCCGAGGCGTTGCAGGCGTTCGTCGAGACGCCGCTGGACTGAAGCCGGCGGGTGGCTGCCTGCTTTCGTGCGACGCCGCGCCGGGAAGTGCGCGTTGCATCGGTCCGTTTGCGCTGCCGAGCCGGCCGCTCGTCGCCCGTTCGGCCCCGCCGGACAAAGGAATCGTCGATTGTTCGCAGCTCCCGACAAGTGACTTCGCATTCGCGCTGTTTATCCGGACGAGTCCCGTCCCTAGAATCCACTCCATCGAATATGTATTGCCTGATGGAGCCGATGATGAGAGCGCTGATCGAATCGAGCCTGTACCACCCGTCCGTCGTGTTGCCGCTTGCCGCGCTGACGCAGTTGATGGTCGAGCGCGATTTCAATCTGAGCCAGGTCGGGCTGATCGTCGCCGCGCGTGGCGCGCAGGCCGCGGTGTCGCGCTCGCGCGCGCTGATCTTCTGCCGTCACTGCGAAGCGCACGCATGAGCGTGCCTCTTCCGTGCATATAAAAAAACCCGACCGGCGCAAGCCGGTCGGGCGGATCGGATTCGATCGAGCCCCGGCTTCGGCCGGGGCTTTTTCATTGTCGACGTTCAGGCGCGGGCGGGCGACCCGACGCTGTAGATTTCCGCGGCGTCATCCTCGCGCAACTGGCGCACGAGCTGGTGTGCCTCGCGGCGCGACGCGACGGCCGGCGGCGAGCCCTTGAGCGGCTGGCGTGCGGTTTCGGCGAGTGCGACGACCGACACGATGCCGATCACGGCGGCGCCCATCATGTAGTACGCGGGCATCATCAGGTTGTGGGTCACGTCGACGAGCCAAGCGGTGACGAGCGGCGTCGTACCGCCGAACAGCGACACCGACACGTTGAAGCCGATCGCGAGCGCACCGTAGCGGATTTCGGTCGGGAACAGCGCCGGCAGCGCCGACGGCATCACGCCGGTGAAGCACGACAGCAGCACGCCGAGGATCAGCAGGCCGGCGAACACCGACGCGGTGGTGCCCGCATGGATCAGCAGCAGCGACGGGATCGACAGCACGAGCAGGCCCACGCAGCCGGCGAGCATCACCGGCTTGCGGCCGATCCTGTCCGACAGGCGGCCGGCGGCGAGCGTCAGCGGCATCATCAGCACCATCACGATCAGCACGAGCACGAGGCTGTGCGACTCGTCGAAGTGTAGCGTTGACGACATGAAGCTCGGCAGGTACGACAGCACCATGTAGTCGGTCACGTTGAAGATCAGCACGAGGCCGACGCAGAGCAGCAGCGCGCGCCAGTTGCGCATCAGCGTTTCGCGGAAACGCGTCTTCGGCACGGCCTTGTCCTGCGCTTCGCGCTCTTCGGCCTGGCGCTTGAACGCGGGCGTTTCCTCGAGCTTCATCCGGATGTACAGACCGATCAGGCCGAGCGGGCCCGCGATCAGGAACGGCACACGCCAGCCCCACGACAGCAGCGCTTCCTGCGACAGCGACGCGGTGAGCAGTGCGACGACACCGGCGCCCATCACATAGCCGATCAGCGTGCCGAACTCGAGGAAGCTGCCCATGAAGCCGCGACGCTTGTCGGTCGAGAATTCGGCGATGAAGGTGGCGGCGCCGCCGTATTCGCCGCCGGTCGAGAAGCCCTGCACGAGGCGGGCGACGAGCAGCAGGATCGGCGCCATGATGCCGATCGACGCGTAGCTGGGGATCAGGCCGATCGCGAAGGTGCCGACGGCCATCATGATCATCGTGGCGGCGAGCACGCGCTGACGGCCGATGCGATCGCCGAGCGGGCCGAACACCATGCCGCCGAGCGGGCGCACGAGGAACGCGGCCGCGAACGTGCCGAAAGTCGCGAGCAACTGCGCGGACGGGCTGCTGGACGGGAAGAACACTTTGCCGAGCGTGACGGCGATGTAGCTGTAGACGCCGAAGTCGAACCATTCCATCGCATTGCCGATGGCCATCGCGCTGACGGCGCGCTTGAGCAGGCTCTGGTCGACGACGGTAATGTCGTCCGCGACGAGCGGGGCCTCGGCGGACGACGGGGAGGAAGAAGCAGCGGTCGGGCTGACGTGTGTTGCGGTCAAGGTCATGCACTCCTTTGACTGCGCCGAACGGGCGGGCCGTCCGACACGGTTTGCCGGCAAGCGCGATGTCGCGTGCTGCGCGTCGGGGCAAGCCTTTAAGCACTTACTGCACATCGGGCGGCAAGAAGCTGCAAGGGACTGCTTCGACGCGGGCCCGATGGGCCGTCGCGACGGTGCGCTCATGAAGAATGGGCCGCGTGATGCGAGCGGCAGATGCCGGTGCGGACCAATGTCCGGCGTTCCGGCAAGCGCCCCGGAGGGGCAACGAAACGAGAAAAGCGGGCCTGTCGGGCGGGCTTTCCTGTGGATGCAATTTCGGTCGAAGTACCGGCCCGCAACGCGCGGACGGACTTCTTTCGAAATCGAATAGACAGAGATTGAATGTTGAAACAGGCGACATGATAGCACGATGACGGACGATCGCGCAAATTGCCCCGGAATCCCCCGTGTGGTGGGGCTTCCGGGCCGACCGGCTCCGGTATGATCGGCGGCGCGCGGCGGGGTCGCGCCGCCCTCGGGACGGGGGCCGAATCTGCGAGGAACCGGATGACCGAACTGATGAAGATCGCGGCGTTGTTCGCCGTCACTGCGCTGGCCGAAATCGTCGGCTGCTACCTGCCGTGGCTCGTGCTGAAGGGCGGACGGCCCATGTGGCTGCTGGTGCCGGCCGCGCTGTCGCTTGCGTTGTTCGCGTGGCTGCTGACGCTGCATCCGAGCGCGGCGGGGCGCACGTACGCAGCGTACGGCGGCATGTACATCGCGGTGGCGCTGATCTGGCTGCGGGTCGTCGACGGTGTCGCGCTGACCCGTTGGGACGTGGCTGGCGCGGTGCTCGCGCTCGGCGGGATGGCCGTCATCGCGCTGCAGCCGCGCGCGTGAGCGCGGCTGCGGGCGTGGCCGGCGTGGCGCCGCGTCAGGCGGCCGCGGCGGTGTCCGCGTCGGCGCTCTTGCGCCACACGCAGGTGCCCTTGACGGACTTGTCGAGCTCGTCGAGCTGGGTCTGGTGCGCGGCGAGCTCGTCGTCGCTCGCGGCGAGAACGGGCAGGTCGAGCGACGCGAGCGATACGCGCTGGCCGTTCGCGGCAGCGCCGGCAGCATCCACGTCGTCGAGCATGTCGATCACGAGGCTGTCCTGGCCGCGCGTCATCGCGAGATAGACCTCGGCGAGCAGCTCCGAGTCGAGCAGTGCGCCGTGCAGTGTCCGGTGTGCGTTGCTGATGTCGAAACGGTCGCACAGCGCGTCGAGCGAGTTGCGCTTGCCCGGGAACATCTGTTTGGCCTGTACGAGCGTGTCGATCACGCCGCCGCAATGCTCGGTGAACGGCGGCAGGCCGAGCCGTGCGAATTCCGCGTCGAGGAACCCGAGGTCGAACGGCGCGTTGTGAATGATCAGCTCGGCGCCCTTCACGAAGTCGCGGATCTGGTCGGCGACTTCGGCGAATTTCGGCTTGTCGCTGAGGAATTCGGTCGTGAGGCCGTGCACCGCCAGCGCGCCCGGGTCGCTTTCGCGCTCGGGGTTCACGTAGATGTGCAGGTTGTTGCCGGTGAGCCGCCGGTTCAGCAGCTCGACGCAGCCGATTTCGATCAGGCGATCGCCCGTGCGGGGATTCAGGCCGGTGGTTTCGGTATCGAGAATGATCTGGCGCATGTCAGGTAAATCGGGAAAGACAGTAGGGCGGCCTGGGCTCAGGCCGTGAGCGATTCGACGCCGCGATTCGCGAGTGCGTCCGCGCGTTCGTTTTCGGGATGGCCGGCGTGGCCCTTCACCCAGCGCCACTCGACCTCGTGCTGCGCGACGAGCGCGTCGAGCCGCTTCCACAGGTCGGCGTTCTTCACCGGCGTTTTCGCCGCGGTGACCCAGCCTTTCTTCTTCCAGCCGTGGATCCACTCGCTGATACCTTTCTGCACGTATTGCGAGTCGGTATGGACGATCACGCGGCACGGCCGCTTCAGCGCCTCGAGCGCGGCGATCACGCCCATCAGTTCCATGCGGTTGTTGGTCGTGTCGGGCTCGCCGCCGAACAGTTCCTTTTCGCGGTCGCCGTAGCGCAGCAGCGCGCCCCAGCCGCCAGGGCCGGGGTTGCCCTTGCAGGCGCCGTCGGTATAGATGTCGATGGTGTCGGTGGTCATGAGTGTTCTTGATGGGTGGTCGGGGTGGCCGCCGGCGTCAGGCCCGGCGCGAGCACGGGCTTCTTCTTCCTGATCTGGCCGACGAGGCGCATGCCGCGCACGCGCTTGACGGCCGTGACCATGTAGACGGCGCCGAAGATCGGCCACCAGCGGTCGCCGGCGGCTTCCATGAAGCCGTAGCGGGCAAGCCATTTGTCGGTGACGAGGGGCGGACGGTAACAGCCGAACCGGCCGCGCTCCAGATCGAAGCCGAGCAGCTTGATCCAGTCCTTGAGCCGGATGAACGCGATCTGGTCGCGCGCGGCCGGCACGAACGGCCGATTGGCCATCCGGCCGAACGATTGCCGCATCCCCCACAGGCTCAGCGAATTGAAGCCGGTGATCACGAGCTGGCCTTCCGGCATCAGCACGCGTTCGGCCTCGCGCAGCAGGCGGTGAGGGTCGGACGTGAATTCGAGCGTGTGCGGCATCACGATCAGGTCGACGCTTTGCGACTCGAACGGCAGGTCGAGCAGATCGCACCAGGTTGTGCTGCGATCGGCCGGCGCATGCTCCGGCGCGTGCGCTTCGCGCGCCCACGGGTACTGGTACGGCGCGCTCGCGCCGCTCGCCGGATCGAGCACGAGCCCGCGATACGGCATGCGGTTCTCGCGCAACGCGTCGAGCTGCGGCAGCCCGAGCTGCAGTGCGTGAAATCCGAAGACGTCGGACACGATCCGGTCGAGCTGCGCCTGCTCCCAGCCCAGTACGTAGCGGCCGGGCGGCGAGTCGGTCCAGGCGGGCCAGTCTATAATTTGTCGGTCAGACATAACGATGATTGCGCGCCCATGAACGAGCTGGAATACGTGCCGGTACCGGCATTCGAGGACAACTACATCTGGCTCGTCTCGGACGGCTGCGATGCAATCGCCGTCGATCCGGGTGAAGCCGCGCCGGTGCGTCGGGTTCTTGCCGAACGCGGCTGGCGGTTGACCGCTATTTTACTCACGCACCATCACGCCGACCATGTCGGCGGTGTCGCGGCACTGCGCGATAGCCAACCGGACGATGTGCCGCTGACCGTTTACGGCCCGGCGGCAGAAGCGATCGGCGTGGTCACGCAGCCGCTCGCGGGCGGCGATCGCGTGACGCTCGACGCGCCCGCGCTCGCCTTCGACGTGCTCGACGTGCCGGGTCACACGCGCGGCCACATCGCATACTTCCAGGCGGCGGGGCGGGGCGCCGCGACCCCGCATGTGTTCTGCGGCGATACGCTGTTCTCGTGCGGTTGCGGCCGCCTGTTCGAAGGCACGCCCGCACAGATGCTCGCGTCGCTCGACGCGCTCGCGGCGCTGCCGGGGGACACGCGCGTGCATTGCGCGCACGAATACACGCTGTCGAACATCCGCTTCGCGCTCGCGTGCGAGCCGGGAAACGCGGCGCTCGCCGCATGGCGCGACGATGCGCAGGCGCTGCGCGCGCGCGGCGTGCCGACCCTGCCCACGACGATCGCGCACGAGCGCGCGGTGAACCCGTTCATGCGGGCCGGCAGCGATGCGATTCGTGCGACGCTCGAAGCCGAGCTTCACGAAACGGTGCCGGATCGCCTCGCGGCCTTCACGCTGATGCGCGAGTGGAAAAACCGTTTCCGGTGACGCATTCCGGAGGACTCCAAAGCTCAGGTTGTATCTGTAAAAATTGCTCCAAATGTAGGATTTCGCTGAGTTTTCGGTGTTTTTATTGACGTGAAGCACGCACTTCCGTAGTATCGCCTGCAATTTCCAGCCGTCGGAAGCCGAGATTTTCATGCGACTTATATTGAGCGCGCTGATGGTCCTGCTACTCGCCGCTTGTGCGAGCCAGGGCCCTGTCGCGAACAACGCCGCCGATTCGCAGGCGACGTCCACCTACCTCCGTAAATCAGCCACCGCCAAAGAAACTGTCGATGTCGACAAGCAATCCGTCGGCGACCTGACCAGTGCAGACACCGATCTCTGGGCGCGCATTCGTCGCGGCTTCCAGATGCCGGATCTGCAGAGCGACCTCGTCGACATGCAGACGACGTGGTACACGCAGCGCCCGGATTACGTGCAGCGCATGACCGAGCGCTCGCAGAAATATCTGTACCACATCGTCGAGGAACTCGAAGCGCGCCACATGCCGACCGAGCTCGCGCTGCTGCCGTTCATCGAATCCGCGTACAACCCGCAGGCGCTGTCGGTCGCGAAGGCGGCCGGCATGTGGCAGTTCATGCCGGGCACGGGCCGCACGTACAACCTGAAGCGCAACATGTGGCAGGACGAACGACGCGACGTGCTCGCGTCGACGAGCGCGGCACTCGACTATCTGTCGCGCCTGCATGACATGTTCGGCGACTGGTATCTCGCGCTGGCGGCGTACAACTGGGGCGAGGGCAACGTGCAGCGCGCGATCGCACGCAACCAGGCGGCCGGCTTGCCGACCGACTACCAGAGCCTGCGGATGCCGAACGAGACGCGCAACTACGTGCCGAAGCTGCAGGCGGTGAAGAACATCATCGCGAATCCGCAGCAATATGGCCTGACGCTGCCGGACATTCCGAACCACCCGTATTTCGTGACGGTCACCACGTCGCACGACATCGACGTCGCGGTTGCCGCGAAGCTCGCGAACCTGTCGCTCGACGAGTTCCGCTCGCTGAACCCGTCGTTCTCGAAGCCGGTGATCCTGGGCGCGACCGAGCCGCAGATCCTGCTGCCGTTCGACAACGCGGCGGCGTTCGAGAAGAACCTGAAGGCGTACAACGGCCAGCTGTCGTCGTGGACCACCTACACGGTCAGCGAGCGCGCGCGCCCGGCTGCGATTGCCGAGAAGATCGGCGTCGACGCCGATACGCTGATGTCGGTCAACAAGATTCCGGCCGGCATGCGCCTGAAGCCGGGCTCGACGATCGTCGTGCCGCGCAGCGACGACGACGACGAGGACATCAGTGCGGATGTGGCGGAAAACGCCGTGCTCGCGATGGAGCCCGACGTGCCCGACACGCGCAAGATGCTGATTCGCGTGCGTCGCAAGCAGTCGATGGCGGCGCTTGCCGGCCGCTACGGCGTGTCGGTCGGTCAGCTGAAGGCATGGAACCGCACGCACCGCGATCTGGTGATGCCGGGTCAGGCGATCGTGTTGCACGTGCCGGTCGGCCGCGCGGTGCCGGCCGAGCCGGGTCCGGAGCGGATCGCGACGTCGGTCGGCGGCGCGCATATCGAGCGTGCGAGCCTGTCGGTCGGCGGCAAGTCGCGCGGCACGAAGCACGGTGCCGCGAAGCCGGCGGCCCGTAACAAGGCGGCTCCGACGAAGGCTGCGCCGGCCAAGGCTGCACCGAAGGCTGCCACCCACAAGGGCAAGAAGAAGTAACGCGATACAATCGCGTCGCGGCAGTCCGGCCGCGCCACGCGACGCGCACTGTCATTCGACGAAACGCGAAGCAACGCCGTCACCGAGGTGACGGCGTTTTCGTTTGTGCGCGGCGCGAGCCGCTGCTTCACCGGGTTCGGAATAACAACAGGAGAGAGAGGATGTCGTCGGTGCAGGTGAGGGTACTCGCGCTGTTTGCGCTCGGGTATTTCGTGTCGTACGTGTTTCGTGGCGTCAATCTCGGCTTTGCGCCGTTCGTCACGCACGAACTCGGGCTGTCGGCGGCCGATCTCGGGCTGCTCACCAGTCTCTATTTCCTCGGCTTCGCGGGCGCGCAGATTCCGGCCGGCGTGCTGCTCGACCACTTCGGCCCGCGCCGCGTGACGGCCGGCATGCTGCTGTTCGCGGCGGCCGGCGCGGCGGTATTCGGCGTCGCGCACGATCTCGGCACGATGATGATCGGCCGGCTCCTGATCGGTGTCGGTGTCTCGGTATGCCTTGGTGCGGCGTTCAAGGCGCTCGCGCAGCATTTCCCGGTTGGCCGGCTGCCGCTCGTCAACGGTCTCGTGATGGCCGTGGGCGGCCTGGGCGGTGTCGCGGTCGGCTCGCCGCTGACCTGGCTGCTCGGCTTGACGAGCTGGCGCGTAATCTGCGGCGGACTGGCGGTGCTGACGATCGCCGTCGCGGCCGCGATCGGTCTGGGTGCGCCGGAAGCCGAGCCGCCGCGCCACCAGGGCGGGCTCGTCAGCCAGTTCAAGGGTACGTGGCACATCCTGAGCAGCGGCGCATTCTGGAAGATCTCGTCGTTCTCGATCGTCACGCAGGGTGTGTTCTACGCGATGCAGTCGCTGTGGGTCGGGCCGTACCTGCGCGATGTCGCGGGGTTCGATGCGCAGCACGCCGCAGGGCTCGTGTCGGTGCTCGGCTTCGCGATGATGGCGGGCTGCGTCGGCTTCGGCGCCGCGGCCCGCGTGCTTGAGCGGCGCGGGGTGTCGGTCCAGGCGTTTTGCGGAGTCGGCATGGCACTGTTCGTCGCCACGCAGGTCGCGATCATCGCCCGCGTGCCGCTGCCGCCGGCCGTGCTGTGGGCAGCCTACGGAATGTTCGGCGGCGTCGGGATCCTGACCTACGCGGTGCTGGCCGGTCACTTCCCGGCTCAACTGATCGGGCGCGCGAACACGACGCTCACGCTCGTGATCTTCGTGCTGATCTTTGCGTTCCAGATCGGCATCGGCGCAGTGCTGTCGCACTGGCCGGCCGTCGACGGCCATTACCCGGTCACGGCGCACGTTACCGCGTGGAGCGTGCTGCTCGCGCTGCAGCTGGCGAGCGCGGTCTGGTATGTGTGGCCCGCGCGCCGCGCTGGCAAGCACGCCGATCCGGCGGTACGCTGACGGGTAGGGCGGTCGCGAAAAACGGGGCCGCAGCAACGCGTGCCGCGTGCGACTGACGCGGCGGCGCGCACGCCGTATTCATGATCGGACGGCCATATCGATTGAAGATAAGGTCATTTTCGGGCTATAATTTGAAAGTTTGTGCTGATCAACCTCGCACCCTAGCGCCTACCTCACTCATCCCGTTCATCCGCCGCACGCCGCCTGTCGGGCGACGCCGCGAAGCCTCATGCGCCACGCGCCGGGTTCGCGTCTCGACAACGCAGGTCGCGTCCCGCTAGCGATTCCGCGCGCCTACGCTGCGCGGCGCTCGCGCGGCAGGATAAACAGGTCGGCAGCAGGGTGTTCCCCAAGGAGCCTTCCGTGTTGCCGTCTTTTTCTCCCGCCTTGCTTGCACTCGCCGACGGCACGGTCTTTCGTGGTTATTCGATCGGGGCCGAAGGCCACACGATCGGTGAAGTCGTGTTCAACACCGCGATTACCGGCTATCAGGAAATCCTGACTGATCCGAGCTATGCGCGTCAGATCGTCACGCTCACCTACCCGCATATCGGCAACTACGGCGTCAACGCCGAAGACGTCGAAGCCACGAAAGTCCATGCCGCCGGCCTGATCATCCGTGATCTGCCCACGCTCGCATCGAACTTCCGCATGGACCGCACGCTGGGCGACTACCTGCGCGACGAAGGCGTCGTCGCCATCGCCGGCATCGACACCCGCAAGCTGACCCGTATCCTGCGCGACAAGGGCGCGCAGAGCGGCTGCATCCTGGCCGGCTCGGATGACGAGGCGAAGGCGATCGAGCTCGCGCGCTCGTTCCCGGGCCTCGCGGGCATGGATCTCGCGAAGGTCGTGTCGACCGCGAAGCCGTTCGAGTGGAAGCAGACCGAATGGCGCCTCGGCAGCGGCTACGGGATGCAGGAAGCCCCGAAGTACCGCGTCGTCGCGTACGATTTCGGCGTCAAGTACAACATCCTGCGCATGCTCGCGGAGCGCGGCTGCCACGTGACGGTGCTGCCGGCCGAGGCGAGCGCCGCCGACGCGCTCGCGCTGAATCCGGACGGCATCTTCCTGTCGAACGGCCCGGGCGACCCGGAGCCGTGCGACTACGCGATCGCGGCGACGAAGGAATTCATCGAGCGCGGCGTGCCGACCTTCGGCATCTGCCTCGGTCACCAGATCATGGGCCTCGCGGTCGGCGCCAAGACGCTGAAGATGAAGACGGGCCACCATGGCGCGAACCACCCGGTGAAGGATCTCGGCGACGGTCGCGTGGTGATCACGTCGCAGAACCACGGCTTCGCGGTCGACGCGGATTCGCTGCCGGCCAACGCGCGCGTGACGCACGTGTCGCTGTTCGACGGCACGCTGCAGGGCTTCGAGCTGACCGACAAGCCGGCATTCTGCTTCCAGGGCCACCCGGAAGCGTCGCCCGGCCCGCACGACATCGGCTATCTGTTCGACCGTTTCATCGCACTGATGGACGCGGCGAAGCAGCGCAACGCCTGACGCAACCGAAGCAACCGAAGAACGGGAGATTCGCATCATGTTCGGCCACGCACTCGGCATCACGGATATCTGGACCTACGTGTTCGGCGTGATCTTCATCATCCTGCTGCCGGGGCCGAACTCGATGTACGTGCTGTCGCTCGCGGCGCAGCGCGGCGTGAAGACCGGCTATCGCGCGGCCTGCGGCGTGTTCCTCGGCGACACGGTGCTGATGGTGCTGTCCGCCGCGGGCGTCGCGTCGCTGCTGAGGGCCAATCCGCTGCTGTTCTCCGTCGTCAAGTACGGCGGCGCCGCGTACCTGCTGTACATCGGCACCGGGATGCTGCGCGGCGCGTGGCACAAGCTGCGCACGCCGGCCGGCAAGCCGGCCGACGCGCCGCGCGCGGTCGACGGCGAGCGGCCGTTTCGCAAGGCACTCGTCGTGAGCCTCCTGAATCCGAAGGCGATCCTGTTCTTCATCTCGTTCTTCATCCAGTTCGTCGACCCGGCATTCCCGCATCCCGCGCTGTCGTTCGTCGTGCTCGGAGCGATCGCGCAATGCGCGAGTTTCCTGTACCTGAGCACGCTGATCTTCGCGGGAGCACGGCTCGCCGAGCATTTCCGTCGCCGCCGCAAGCTCGCGGCGGGCGCGGCGAGCAGCGTGGGCGGCCTGTTCATCGGTTTCTCGGTGAAGCTGGCGCTCGCCACCATGAGCTGAGCGCGGCCGCCGATCCGCGATAACGCCACGACAAAGATTACTTACTGAATTCACAAGCCATGCCAAAACGCACAGACATCAAAAGCATCCTCATCATCGGCGCCGGCCCGATCATCATCGGCCAGGCTTGCGAGTTCGACTATTCGGGCGCGCAGGCTTGCAAGGCGCTGCGTGAAGAGGGCTACAAGGTCGTCCTCGTGAACAGCAACCCGGCGACGATCATGACCGACCCGAACACGGCCGACGTCACGTACATCGAGCCGATCACGTGGGAAGTCGTCGCGCGCATCATCGAGAAGGAGCGCCCGGACGCGATCCTGCCGACGATGGGCGGCCAGACCGCGCTGAACTGCGCGCTCGACCTGCACCACCACGGCGTGCTCGAAAAGTTCGGCGTCGAGCTGATCGGCGCGTCGCCGGAAGCGATCGACAAGGCGGAAGACCGCCAGAAGTTCAAGGACGCGATGACCAAGATCGGTCTCGGTTCCGCGAAGTCGGGCATCGCGCACTCGATGGAAGAAGCGACCAAGGTGCACGCCGAGATCATGGAGTACACCGGCGGCAGCGGCTATCCGGTCGTGATCCGTCCGTCGTTCACGCTCGGCGGCTCGGGCGGCGGCATCGCGTACAACCGCGAGGAGTTCGAAGAGATCTGCAAGCGCGGCCTCGACCTGTCGCCGACGCGTGAACTGCTGATCGAGGAATCGCTGCTCGGCTGGAAGGAATACGAGATGGAAGTCGTGCGCGACCGCGCCGACAACTGCATCATCGTGTGCTCGATCGAAAACCTCGACCCGATGGGCGTGCACACTGGCGACTCGATCACGGTCGCGCCGGCGCAGACGCTCACCGACAAGGAATACCAGATCCTGCGTAACGCATCGCTCGCGGTGCTGCGCGAGATCGGCGTCGACACGGGCGGCTCGAACGTGCAGTTCTCGATCAACCCGAAGGACGGCCGCATGGTCGTCATTGAAATGAACCCGCGTGTGTCGCGTTCGTCGGCGCTCGCATCGAAGGCAACCGGCTTCCCGATCGCGAAGGTCGCGGCGAAGCTGGCGGTCGGCTACACGCTCGACGAGCTGAAGAACGAAATCACCGGCGGCCAGACGCCGGCATCGTTCGAGCCGACGATCGACTACGTCGTCACGAAGATCCCGCGTTTCGCGTTCGAGAAGTTCCGCGAAGCCGATTCGCGCCTGACCACGCAGATGAAGTCGGTCGGTGAGGTGATGGCGATCGGCCGCACGTTCCAGGAATCGTTCCAGAAGGCGTTGCGCGGCCTCGAAGTCGGCGTCGACGGTCTCGACGAGAAGTCGACCGACCGCGACGAGATCGCGATCGAGATCCACGAGCCGGGCCCGGACCGCATCTGGTACGTCGGCGATGCTTTCCGCATCGGCATGACGGCCGAAGAGATCTTCGCGGAAACCGCGATCGATCCGTGGTTCCTCGCACAGATCGAGCAGATCATCCTGAAGGAAAAGGCGCTGTCGGGCCGCACGCTCGCGTCGCTGACGTTCGACGAATTGCGCTACCTGAAGCAGAGCGGCTTCTCCGACCGCCGCCTCGCGAAGCTGCTCGGCGCGTCGCCGGAAGACGTCCGCAAGCGTCGCGTCGAACTGAACGTGCGCCCGGTTTACAAGCGCGTCGACACGTGCGCGGCCGAGTTCGCGACCAAGACGGCCTACATGTACTCGACCTACGAGGAAGAGTGCGAGGCGCAGCCGACCACCAACAAGAAGATCATGGTGCTGGGCGGCGGCCCGAACCGGATCGGCCAGGGTATCGAGTTCGACTACTGCTGCGTGCACGCGGCCCTCGCGATGCGCGAGGACGGTTACGAAACGATCATGGTCAACTGCAACCCGGAAACGGTGTCGACCGACTATGACACGTCCGACCGCCTGTACTTCGAGCCGCTGACGCTCGAGGACGTGCTCGAAATCGTCGACAAGGAAAAGCCGGTTGGCGTGATCGTCCAGTATGGCGGCCAGACACCGCTGAAGCTCGCGCTCGACCTCGAGGCGCACGGCGTGCCGATCATCGGCACGTCGCCGGACATGATCGACGCGGCCGAAGACCGGGAACGCTTCCAGAAGCTGCTGCAGGACCTCGGCCTGCGCCAGCCGCCGAACCGCACCGCGCGCGCCGAAGAAGAGGCGCTCGCGCTGGCGGCCGAAATCGGCTACCCGCTCGTCGTGCGCCCGTCGTACGTGCTGGGCGGCCGCGCGATGGAAATCGTCCACGAGCCGCGCGACCTCGAACGCTACATGCGCGAGGCCGTGAAGGTGTCGAACGATTCGCCGGTGCTGCTCGACCGCTTCCTGAACGATGCGATCGAATGCGACGTCGACTGCATCTGCGACGGCGAGGCAGTGTTCATCGGCGGCGTGATGGAGCACATCGAGCAGGCGGGCGTTCACTCGGGCGACTCGGCATGCTCGCTGCCGCCGTACTCGCTGTCGAAGGAAACCGTGGCCGAGCTGAAGCGCCAGACGGGCGCGATGGCGAAGGCGCTGAACGTGGTCGGCCTGATGAACGTGCAGTTCGCGATCCAGCAGGTGCCGCAGGCGGACGGTTCGAAGCAGGACGTGATCTACGTGCTGGAAGTGAACCCGCGTGCATCGCGCACGGTGCCGTACGTGTCGAAGGCGACCAGCCTGCCGCTCGCGAAGATCGCGGCGCGAGCGATGGTCGGCCAGAAGCTCGCGCAGCAGGGCGTGACGAAGGAAGTCGAGCCGCCGTACTTCAGCGTGAAGGAAGCGGTGTTCCCGTTCGTCAAGTTCCCGGCTGTCGATCCGGTTCTCGGGCCTGAAATGCGTTCGACCGGCGAAGTGATGGGTGTCGGCCAGACGTTCGGCGAAGCGCTGTTCAAGTCGCAACTCGCGGCCGGTT
Organism: Burkholderia sp. WTPI3; assembly: GCF_021483755.1. Classification (NCBI taxonomy): domain Bacteria; kingdom Pseudomonadati; phylum Pseudomonadota; class Betaproteobacteria; order Burkholderiales; family Burkholderiaceae; genus Burkholderia; species Burkholderia sp. WTPI3. Next base: position 16,275 of record NZ_JAGIXF010000018.1, read on the forward strand.
CGCGCCTGCCGGAGTCGGGCACGGTGCTGCTGACCGTGATGGACGCCGACAAGCCGAAGGCCGTCGAAGTCGCGCGCATGCTGCACGACCTCGGCTACCCGATCGTTGCGACCAAGGGTACGGCTGCCGCGATCGAAGCGGCCGGTGTGCCGGTGAAGGTCGTCAACAAGGTGAAGGACGGCCGGCCGCACATCGTCGACATGATCAAGAACGGCGAGATCGCGCTCGTGTTCACGACGGTCGACGAGACGCGCCAGGCGATCGCCGATTCGCGTTCGATCCGCATGAGCGCGCAGGCGCACAAGGTCACGTACTACACGACGATGTCGGGCGCGCGCGCGGCCGTCGAGGGCCTGCGCTACCTGAAGGATCTGGAAGTCTATGATTTACAAGGTCTTCACGCTCGCCTAAACTAAGCAGTCAGTTACCTGTCGAAGCAACACGTGCCGCGGTTAAGCGGTGTTTCCGGTTCGCCGGAAACGCGCTTAATCGCGGTGATTTTTTTTATAGCCGTTTTTAGCGATTGAGCCGTTTATGAGTACCATTCCGTTGACAAAGCGTGGCGCAGAGCAACTGCGCGATGAATTGCAGCGCCTCAAGTCCGTCGAGCGGCCGGCCGTGATCAACGCGATCGCGGAGGCCCGCGCACAGGGCGATCTGTCCGAAAACGCCGAATACGACGCAGCGAAAGAAAAGCAGGGTTTCATCGAGGGCCGTATCGCGGAACTCGAATCGAAACTGTCCGCCGCGCAAATCATCGATCCCACCGTGCTCGACGCCGACGGCCGCGTGGTGTTTGCCGCGACGGTCGAACTCGAGGATCTCGAGTCGGGCGACACCGTGAAGTACCAGATCGTCGGCGACGACGAAGCCGATATCGATCACGGCCTGATTTCGGTGAGCTCGCCGATCGCGCGTGCACTGATCGGCAAGAGCGAAGGCGACGTCGCAGCGGTGCAGGCACCGAGCGGCGTGCGCGAATACGAAATCATCTCGGTCAGCTACGTCTGAAGCGGAGCGACGTGATGCCGCATCGCGTGTTCCGTCTGCTGTCGACCGTATGGGTCGGCAGCCTGCTGACGATCGGGTATGCGGTCGCGCCCGTGCTGTTCAAGACGCTGGAGCGGATGACGGCCGGTACGGTCGCCGCCCAGCTGTTTCGCATCGAGGCGATCCTCGGTGTCGTATGCGGCGTGCTGCTGCTCGCATTGTCGAATCAACAGATACGGCGTGGCAGCGGCGATTATCGTCGCGTGCGCTGGATCATCGCCGCGATGGTCGTGTGCGTGCTGGTCGGGTATTTCGCGCTGCAGCCGTTCATGAACGCGCTGCGGGTGGCCGCGATGGACTCGGGCACCGATATTGCGAACTCGCCGTATGCGAGCCGCTTCGGGATGCTGCACGGTGTCTCGAGCCTGTTCTATCTGGTCGAGAGCGTGCTGGGTCTGATGCTGATCTGGCGTTTGCCCGCGCGCGACGCCTGAGCGTCGCGGGGGGCAGGGCGGCACGGGGGTTCCCGTGCCGCGCAGCAGCATTACTTGCCCTGGTGCGGCCGCTTCGTGCTGGCCTGGCGCTTTTTCGCACGCTTCACCGTACCGCCTGCCGTCACGCGCTCGTTGCCGCGCACGACGACCTTCGTCGGCTTCGGACGACGCACGGGACTCGCGTTCGGCGACACCTTGATGACCTTGACGGTGCGCGGTGCACGGCCCTTCTTGTCGTCGACGGCCTCGGCCGCGCTCGGCAGGGTGCCGGCACGGCGACCGCGGGTCGGGGCGGCCTCGGTAGCCTCGGGCTTCCAGATCACCAGCAGCTTGCCGATGTGCTGGATCGGCGCCGCGTTCAGGCGATCGCAGATCTCGTCGTAAATGGCGACGCGCTCATCGCGCTCGTCGCCGAACACGCGGATCTTGATCAACTGGTGCGCGGCGAGGTGCACCTTGATTTCCTTCAGCACGGCGTCGGTGAGCCCTTCGGCGCCGATCAGCACGACGGGCTTGAGCGCATGGGCCTGGGAGCGCAGCGCGGAGCGCTCGGCGGGGGAAAGCGAAAGGGCGGGCATGGAAATATCGGAATCTAAATAAGGGCGCACTGCGTTGGGTGTAAACCGCGGACAGTTACCGCGTCAGCCGCGCGCCGAAACCACGTAAAATCGCGGCTTGGGCCTTGAAAGGGCCGCAGCCGCGCGAAGAAGACGCGTATTATCCGCCAAAAGCACGGCTTCACGAAGCAAATAGCAGCAATCTCTCTCTCGAATGGCAAAAAACCGCTTTAACCAGCACTGGCTGCACGACCACATCAACGACCCGTACGTCAAAATGGCGCAGCGGGAGGGCTATCGCGCGCGCGCCGCGTACAAGCTGAAGGAAATCGACGAGCAGGACAAGCTGATCCGTCCGGGCCAGGTGATCGTCGACCTCGGCGCGACGCCGGGCAGCTGGAGCCAGTATGCCCGCAACAAGCTCGCGCAGGGCAAGAAGCGTGACGCGGAGCGCGAAGGCGGCATCGATGGCACGATCGTTGCGCTCGACATCCTGCCGATGGAGCCGATCGCCGACGTTCACTTCCTGCAGGGCGACTTCCGCGAGGACGCCGTTCTCCACCAGCTCGAAGAAGTGCTCGAAGGCCGCTCGGTGGACCTTGTTATTTCGGACATGGCCCCCAACCTCTCCGGTGTGGCTTCGGCGGACGCGGCGCGCATCGAACATCTGTGCGATCTGGCGCTCGAATTCGCGCAGAACCACCTGAAGCCGGACGGGGCGCTGCTGGTGAAGTGTTTCCACGGCAGCGGCTACAGCCAGATCGTTGAAAAGTTCAAACAGCAGTTTAAGGTCGTCGCGCCGCGCAAGCCGAAGGCGTCCCGCGACAAATCGTCCGAAACGTTCATTTTGGGTCGGCAACTGAAGCATCCGCGGTAATGCGGAGCGGGGTGCCGCAAACGGGCTCCGGCCCTTGCCTGACAAGCGAATCGCTATCGCGGCGGTTGTCAATGCTTATGGCGAGGGTGGTCGGACTGGATTAGAATGACCGAGGAGCGCCGCAAGGAAAATGTAGGCGCTCGTCTACGAGTGAAGGAGTGGTGCTTTGAACAACAATATGTTTTCGAAGGCAGCAGTGTGGCTGGTGATCGCACTGGTGCTGTTTACGGTGTTCAAGCAGTTCGACAAGCCCCGCGTCCAGGAAGGTGTGTCCTATTCGCAGTTCATGGACGACGCCAAGAACGGCAAGGTCAAGAATGTCGTCGTGCAGGGGCGCAACCTCACCGTCACTCCGGCTGATGGCCAGAAATACCAGATCGTGTCGCCCGGCGACATCTGGATGGTCGGCGATCTGATGAAGTACGGCGTGCAGGTCAGCGGCAAGGCCGACGACGAGCCGAACGCACTGATGTCCGCGCTGTACTACCTCGGGCCGACGATCCTGATCATCGTGTTCTGGTTCTACATGATGAGGCAGATGCAGGGGGGCGGCAAAGGCGGCGCATTCTCGTTCGGGAAATCGCGCGCGCGGCTGATCGACGAGAACAACAACGCGGTGAACTTCTCCGACGTCGCGGGCTGCGACGAAGCGAAGGAAGAAGTGTCCGAGCTCGTCGACTTCCTGCGCGATCCGCAGAAATTCCAGAAGCTGGGCGGTCGCATTCCGCGCGGCGTGCTGCTCGTCGGCCCTCCGGGTACCGGCAAGACGCTGCTCGCCCGCGCGATCGCCGGTGAAGCGAAGGTGCCGTTCTTCAGCATCTCGGGTTCGGACTTCGTCGAAATGTTCGTCGGCGTCGGCGCGGCCCGTGTGCGCGACATGTTCGAGCAGGCGAAGAAGCACGCGCCGTGTATCGTGTTCATCGACGAAATCGACGCGGTCGGTCGCCATCGCGGCGCCGGTATGGGCGGCGGCAACGACGAACGCGAGCAGACGCTGAACCAGATGCTGGTCGAAATGGACGGCTTCGAAGCGAACTCGGGCGTGATCGTGATCGCCGCGACCAACCGCTCCGACGTCCTCGACAAGGCGCTGCTGCGTCCGGGCCGTTTCGACCGCCAGGTCTATGTCGGCCTGCCGGACATCCGCGGCCGCGAGCAGATCATGCGCGTGCACCTGCGCAAGGTGCCGATCGCGAACGACGTCGACGCAGCGGTCATTGCACGCGGCACGCCGGGCTTCTCGGGCGCCGATCTCGCGAACCTCGTGAACGAAGCGGCGCTGTTCGCCGCCCGTCGCGGCAAGCGCATCGTCGAGATGCAGGATTTCGAGGACGCGAAGGACAAGATCTTCATGGGTCCGGAGCGCAAGTCGGCCGTGATTCGCGAAGAGGCGAAGCGCGCGACGGCTTACCACGAGTCGGGCCACGCGGTGATCGCGAAGCTGCTGCCGAAGGCCGACCCGGTGCACAAGGTCACGATCATCCCGCGCGGTCGCGCGCTCGGTGTCACGTGGCAGTTGCCGGAGCACGACAACGAAACGTATTCGAAGGACTACCTGCTCGATCGCCTGGCGATCCTGTTCGGTGGCCGCGTGGCCGAGGAGTTGTTCCTGAACCTGATCAGCACCGGCGCATCGGACGACTTCAACAAGGCGACGCAGACGGCGCGTGCGATGGTGGCCCGTTTCGGCATGACCGACGCGCTCGGGCCGATGGTCTACGTCGACGACGAGAGCGACAACGGCCCGTTCGGCCGCGGCTTCACGCGCACGATCTCGGAAGCGACGCAGCAGAAGGTCGACGGCGAAATCCGCCGCGTGCTCGACGAGCAGTACAACCTTGCACGCCGCCTGCTCGAAGAGAACCGCGACAAGGTCGAAGCGATGACGGCTGCGCTGATGGAGTGGGAAACGATCGACGCCGATCAGATCAACGACATCATGGAAGGGCGCCCGCCGCGCTCGCCGAAGAGCTCGCCGGCTATCGGCGGCGACTCGCCGGGCGGCGGCACGACCGCCGAAGTGAAGCCCGGCAACGCGCCGGCGCCTGCTTCACCAGCCTGACCTCCGCTGTAGCACCGTTCACGGGCTGGTGTGGCTTCACACCGGCCCGTTTTGCATTCATCAACGCATCCCGCCCGTGTCCGATCCCGCTGTTTCTGTCCGCATCCCCGCGCCGCTCCAGTGCGGCCGTTTCTCGTTGACGTTCGAACGCCCGCTCGTGATGGGCATCCTCAACGCGACCCCCGATTCGTTTTCCGACGGCGGCCGCTTTCTTGCCCGCGACGACGCGCTGCGCCAGGCCGAGCGGATGATTGCCGAAGGGGTCGACCTGATCGATATCGGCGGCGAATCGACGCGCCCCGGCGCGCCGCCGGTGCCGCTCGACGAGGAACTCGCGCGCGTGATTCCGCTGGTCGAAGCGCTGCGGCCGTTGAACGTGCCGCTGTCGATCGACACCTACAAGCCGGCCGTGATGCGTGCGGCGCTCGCCGCCGGCGCGGACCTGATCAACGACATCTGGGGGTTCCGCCAGCCGGGTGCGATCGATGCGGTGCGCGAAGGCAACAGCGGGCTGTGCGCGATGCACATGCTCGGCGAGCCGCAGACGATGCAGGTCGGTGAGCCCGACTACGGCGACGTCGTGACCGACGTGCGCGACTTTCTCGCCGAACGTGCGCAGGCGTTGCGCGATGCGGGTGTCGCGCCGGAGCGGATCTGCGTCGATCCCGGCTTCGGGTTCGGCAAGGCCGTGATCGACGACAACTACGCGCTGCTGGCCGCATTGCCCGATACGGCGCCCGCACGGCCCGACGGGCGCGCTTATCCGATTCTCGCGGGCATGTCGCGCAAGTCGATGCTCGGCGCGGTGATCGGCGGCAAGCCGCCGATGGAGCGCGTCGCGGCAAGCGTGGCGGCCGCGTTGTGCGCGGTCGGGCGGGGCGCCGCGATCGTGCGGGTGCACGACGTCGCAGCGACGGTCGATGCGCTGAAGGTCTGGAACGCCGTGCGCGAAGCCGCGCGGCAACGATAAGTCAGAAAGACGAAGGAGGAAGGTTCGCCATGGGACGTCGATATTTCGGCACGGACGGCATTCGCGGCACGGTGGGCGAGGCGCCCATCACGCCCGATTTCGTGTTGCGCCTCGGTTATGCAGCCGGCAAGGTTCTGGCCGGCTCGGCCGACGTCGCGGCGGGTGCGCGTCCGACGGTGCTGATCGGCAAGGACACGCGCGTGTCGGGCTACATGCTCGAGGCCGCGCTCGAGGCCGGCTTCTCGGCCGCCGGCGTCGACGTGATGCTGGCCGGCCCGATGCCGACGCCGGGCGTCGCGTACCTGACGCGTGCGCTGCGCCTGTCGGCCGGCGTCGTGATCAGCGCGTCGCACAACCCGTATCACGACAACGGAATCAAGTTCTTTTCCGCGGACGGCAACAAGCTGCCCGACGACACCGAAGCCGCGATCGAAGCGTGGCTCGACAAGCCGCTCGAATGCGCGGCGTCGGACGGTTTGGGCAAGGCACGCCGTCTCGACGACGCGGCCGGCCGCTACATCGAGTTCTGCAAGAGTACGTTCCCGGCCGCGTTCGACCTGCGCGGTCTGAAGCTCGTGATCGACTGCGCGCACGGCGCTGCCTACCAGATCGCGCCGCACGTGTTCCACGAGCTCGGCGCGGACGTGATCCCGATCGGCGTCGCGCCGAACGGCTTCAACATCAACGACGGTGTCGGCGCGACGGCGCCCGACGCGCTGGTGCGCGCGGTGCGTGCGAACCACGCGGACCTCGGCATCGCGCTCGACGGCGATGCGGACCGCCTGCAGGTCGTCGACTCGACCGGCCGGCTGTTCAATGGCGACGAGTTGCTCTACGTGCTCGTGAAGGACCGCATCGCGACCGACGGCAAGGTGGACGGCGCGGTCGGCACGCTGATGACGAACCTCGCGGTCGAAGTCGCGTTGCAGCGCGAAGGCGTGAAGTTCGTGCGTGCGGCGGTCGGCGACCGCTACGTGCTCGAGCAACTGCGCGAGCACGGCTGGCAGCTCGGCGCGGAAGGCTCGGGCCACATTCTGTCGCTCGACCGGCATTCGACCGGCGACGGCATCGTGTCGGCGCTGCTAGTACTGGCCGCGCTCAAGCGCAGCGGCCGCACGCTCGCGCAGATGCTCGACGGCGTCACGCTGTTCCCGCAGAAGCTGATCAACGTCCGGATGAAGCCGGGCGCCGACTGGAAGGGCAGCGCATCGATTCGCGCGGCGATTGACGCGGCCGAGGGCGCACTGGCCGGTCGCGGCCGCGTGCTGATCCGCGCGTCCGGTACCGAGCCGGTGCTGCGCGTGATGGTGGAAGCGCAGCAGGCGGCCGATGCGACCCGCCATGCGGAGGCGATTGCCGACGCGGTGCGCGAAGCGACGGCCTGACCCGCAGCGGCGGGTGCGCGACGGTCGGCCGCGTGCGCATCGCCCCGGGGTCATCGACATGCGGCGCCTTCGGGCGCCGCGTTTTCGTTGGCCGCAAAGGTTTGCGATCCGGCCGGAAGGCGTCTTCGACGCGGATTTCGTCTGATGGAAGACGCCGTTCGACCCTGTCGTATCGGTGCTCCGGCGGCGGGCTTTCTGGCCCTGTTTTCGCCGCACCACGATTGGCTCGTGCACTCCGTCAGCGGGTGTCCGGGCGCCTCTCCCGCCCCGGCAATTCTTGCCGCCATCCCCGCCACGCGAGGCCGCCACGGCCCCGTGCGCACCGCCCGCTACACCCTTTCAACCGGTCATGTTACTGTCACGCCAGTTTCATCGATTGTCACATTACCGTCATGAGCAGCCCCTAACCTTCGCGGTGCCGTAGTCATCCGCTCACACACTGGAGGTCTCATGAAATTGATGCAAACCGCGATTGCCGGCCTGGCTGGCGCGCTTTTCGCAGTCGCCGCGCAAGCTGCCGACATCACGGGCGCAGGCAGCACGTTCGCGATGCCGATCTATACGAAATGGGCTGCTGACTACCAGCAGTCCGGCGGCGCGAAGGTGAACTACCAAGGTATCGGTTCGTCGGGCGGCCTGAAGCAGATCAATGCCAAGACGGTCGATTTTGCCGGTTCGGACGCTCCGCTGAAGGACGACGAACTCGCGAAGGAAGGCCTGTTCCAGTTCCCGACGGTGGTCGGCGGCGTGGTGCCGGTCGTCAACGTGCCGGGCGTGAAGGCCGGCGAACTGACGCTGTCGGGCCCGGTGCTCGGCGACATCTACCTCGGCAAGATCAAGAAGTGGAACGACCCGGCGATTGTCGCGCTGAACCCGAAGGTCAAACTGCCGGATACGGACATCGCGGTCGTTCGCCGCGCTGACGGTTCGGGCACGAGCTTCATCTGGACGAACTACCTGTCGAAGGTCAACGGCGAGTGGAAGTCGAAGATCGGCGAAGGCACGACGGTCAACTGGCCGACGGGCACGGGCGGCAAGGGTAACGACGGCGTCGCGGCCTTCGTGCAGCGCCTGCCGGGCGCGATCGGCTACGTCGAATGGGCGTACGCGAAGAAGAACAACATGACGTACACGGCGCTGAAGAACACGTCGGGTGCCGTCGTCGAGCCGAAGACCGAAACGTTCAAGGCAGCGGCTGCGGGCGCAAACTGGTCGAAGTCGTTCTACCAGATCCTGACGGACGAGCCGGGCAAGGACGCATGGCCGGTCGTCGGCGCGACCTTCGTGCTGCTGCATGCTAAGCAGGACAAGCCGGGCCAGGGCGCCGAAACGCTGAAGTTCTTCGACTGGGCGTTCAAGAATGGCGAAAAGGCTGCCGACAGCCTCGACTACATCTCGCTGCCGCCGGCAGTCACGGCCGAGATCCGCAAGCAGTGGAAGGTGAAGGTCACGGACGCGTCGGGCAAGCCGGTCGCCGCGGAGTAAGCAATACAGCGGTTCGCTGCCCGGCCGTGCCGGCCGGGCAGTGTGTGCGGTAAGGCCGGGCGTCACGGCGCCCGGCGATCCAGAACAGGCGCCCATGTCTGAAATTTCCTACACGTCTTCCCGGTCCGCCGACGCCGCGTCGCAACGCGCGCCGAGCCGTCTCGGCGACGTCATCTTCGGCGGCCTTGCACGGCTTGCCGCGATCGTGACCCTGCTGCTGCTGGGCGGGATCATCGTTTCCCTGATCATTGCGTCGCTGCCGACCATCCAGAAGTTCGGCCTCGCGTTCCTGTGGCAATCCGAGTGGGATCCGAACTCGGATGTCTATGGCGCACTCGTGCCGATCTACGGCACGATCGTGACGTCGCTCATCGCACTCGTCATCGCGGTGCCGGTCAGCTTCGGCATCGCGCTGTTCCTCACCGAGCTGTCGCCCGTGTGGCTGCGCCGCCCGCTCGGCATCGCGATCGAGTTGCTCGCCGCGATTCCGTCGATCGTGTACGGCATGTGGGGGCTGCTCGTGTTCGCCCCCATCTTCGCCGAATACTTCCAGAAGCCGATCGGCCGTCTCTTCAAGGACGTGTGGGTGCTCGGCCCGCTGACGGCTGGCCCGCCCATCGGCATCGGCATTCTCGCGGCCGGCGTGATCCTCGCGATCATGATCATCCCGTACATCGCGTCGGTGATGCGCGACGTGTTCGAAGTCACGCCCGTGCTGCTGAAGGAGTCGGCGTACGGGATCGGCTGCACGACGTGGGAAGTGATGTGGAAGGTCGTGCTGCCCTACACGAAAACCGGCGTGATCGGCGGCGTGATGCTCGGCCTCGGCCGCGCGCTCGGCGAGACGATGGCCGTGACGTTCGTGATCGGCAATACGAACCTGCTCGACAGCGTGTCGCTGTTCGCGTCGGGCAACAGCATCACGTCGGCGCTCGCGAACGAATTCGCGGAAGCGGAGCCGGGCCTGCATACGTCCGCACTGATGGAACTGGGCCTGATCCTGTTCGTGATCACGTTCATCGTGCTGTCCATCTCCAAACTGCTGTTGCTTCGTCTCGAGAAGGGAGAGGGCAAGAAATGAGCGAGCCCATCATGAATTTCCCGGGGCCGGACGGCGCCGTGCTCGACGCGATGCGCAGCCGTCTGCAGCGCAAGCGCAAGGTGACCAACGCGATCGCGCTCACCGCGTCGCTGGGTGCGATGGCATTCGGTCTGCTGTGGCTCGTGTGGATCCTGTACACGACCGTGCATCTCGGTATCGGCGGCCTGTCGCTGCAGTTGTTCACCGAATCGACGCCGGCACCGAACACGGAAGGCGGCGGTCTCGCCAACGCGATCGTCGGCAGCTTGCTGCTGTGCGGTTTCGGCACGCTGATCGGTACGCCGATCGGTATCCTCGCGGGCGTCTACCTCGCCGAATACGGCCAGAAGAACCTGCTGGCGGGCACGATCCGCTTCATCAACGACATCCTGTTGTCGGCGCCGTCGATCGTCATCGGCCTGTTCGTGTACGCGATCGTGGTCGCGAAGTCCGGACGGTTCTCGGGCTGGGCCGGCGTCATCGCGCTCGCGCTGCTGCAGATTCCGATCGTGATCCGCACGACCGAGAACATGCTGAAGCTGGTGCCGAACGCGCTGCGCGAAGCGGCCGTCGCACTTGGCACGCCGAAGTGGCGCATGGTGCTGAAGATCACGCTGCGCGCGTCGGTTGGCGGGATCGTGACGGGCGTGCTGCTCGCGATCGCGCGGATCGCCGGCGAAACGGCGCCGCTGCTGTTCACGGCACTGTCGAACCAGTTCTTCTCGTGGGACATGAGCCAGCCGATGGCCAACCTGCCCGTCACGATCTACAAGTTCGCGATGAGCCCGTTCGCGGAATGGCAGTCGCTCGCATGGGCGGGCGTGTTCCTGATCACGCTCGGGGTGCTCGGACTCAACGTCCTGGCGCGTTCGATCTTCTCGAAAAAGTAACGGCGGAGCAATCCGATGAATATGGCAGAGAGCCACCTGAATCCCGTCGAGCGCACTGCAGCGCCCGCCGGCACGCAAGACGCGACGCATGGCCGTCCGCTGGCGCCGCTGAACGCGAAGATCGAGGTCAACAACCTCAACTTCTTCTACAACAAGTTCCACGCGCTGAAGAACATCAACCTGCGTATTCCCGAAGGGAAGGTGACGGCGTTCATCGGCCCGTCGGGCTGCGGCAAGTCGACGCTGCTGCGCACGTTCAACAAGATGTATGCGCTCTATCCGGAGCAGCGCGCCGAAGGCGAAATCATGATGGACGGCGAGAACCTGCTGACCACCAAGCGTGACATCTCGCTGCTGCGCGCGCGGATCGGCATGGTGTTCCAGAAGCCGACCCCGTTCCCGATGTCGATCTACGACAACATCGCGTTCGGCGTGAAGATGTTCGAAAAGCTCACGCGCTCGGAGATGGACGATCGCGTCGAGTGGGCGCTGACGAAGGCCGCGCTGTGGAACGAAGTGAAGGACAAGCTGAACCAGAGCGGCTATGGCCTGTCCGGCGGTCAGCAGCAGCGTCTGTGTATCGCGCGCGGCATTGCAATTCGTCCGGAAGTGCTGCTGCTCGACGAGCCGTGCTCGGCGCTCGACCCGATCTCGACGGGCCGCATCGAAGAGCTGATCGCGGAGCTGAAGAGCGACTACACGGTCGTGATCGTCACGCACAACATGCAGCAGGCCGCACGCTGCTCGGACTTCACGGCCTACATGTACCTGGGCGAACTGATCGAATTCGGCGAAACCGAAAAGATCTTCATCAAGCCGGTGCGCAAGGAAACGGAAGACTACATCACCGGCCGCTTCGGCTGATGACGGAGAACAACAACCATGTCGGATAAACATCTGTCGAGCCAGTTCGACGCGGATCTCAATGCCGTGTCGTCGAAAGTGCTGGAAATGGGCGGCCTCGTCGAGTCGCAGATCGTCGGCGCGATGCATGCGCTGAACGAGTTCGACCGCGACGCCGCCGAGCGCGTGATCACGGCCGAGGAAACGCTGAACGCGATGGAGGTCGATATCGACCAGGAGTGCGGCAACATCATCGCGCGGAGACAGCCTGCCGCGCGTGACCTGCGTCTTCTGATGTCGATTTCGAAAACGATTACGAACCTCGAGCGCGCCGGCGACGAGGCCGAGAAGATCGCGAAGCGCGTGCGTCGCCTGGTCGACGAACCGGCCGCGCGCACGGTGAACATCGCCGAGATCAAGGTGTCGGGCGAGATGGCCGTGACGATCCTGCGCCGCGCGCTCGACGCGTTTGCGCGCCTCGATACGGTGGCCGCCGCGCAGATCGTCAAGGACGACAAGGAAATCGATCAGGAATTCCGCGCGTTCGTGCGCAAGCTCGTGTCGTACATGCAGGAAGATCCGCGCACGATCTCCGTCGGCCTCGAATACCTGTTCATCGCGAAGGCGATCGAACGGATCGGCGATCACGCGAAGAACATCGCCGAGTTCATCATCTACATCGTGAAGGGCACCGACGTGCGGCACCAGCCGCGCGACACGCTCGACCGCGAAGCCAACAGTTAACGCGTCCACGTACAGGAAAAAAAGAGGTGCCGATGCCCAGCAACATTCTCGTCGTTGAAGATGAGCCCGCGATTTCCGAACTGATCTCGGTGAATCTCCAGCATGCCGGTCACTGCCCGATCCGCGCGTACAACGCGGAGCAGGCGCAGAACCTGATCAGCGATGTGCTGCCCGATCTCGTGCTGCTCGACTGGATGCTGCCGGGCAAGTCCGGTATCGCGTTCGCGCGCGACCTGCGCAACAACGAACGGACCAAGCACATCCCGATCATCATGCTGACCGCGCGCGGCGACGAGCAGGACAAGGTGCTCGGCCTCGAAATCGGTGCGGATGACTATGTGACCAAGCCGTTCTCGCCCAAGGAACTGATGGCGCGCATCAAGGCCGTGCTGCGCCGCCGCGCGCCGCAGCTGACCGAGGATGTCGTGTCGATCAACGGGCTGCGCCTCGACCCGGCCACGCATCGCGTTGCCGCGCATGGCGACGGCAGCGAGATCAAGCTCGATCTCGGCCCGACCGAATTCCGCCTGCTGCATTTCTTCATGACGCACCCGGAGCGCGTGCACAGCCGCACGCAACTGCTCGATCAGGTCTGGGGCGATCACGTGTTCGTCGAAGAGCGCACCGTCGACGTTCACATCAAACGATTGCGCGCGGCCTTGAAACCGGCCGGCTGCGATGCGATGATCGAGACCGTGCGCGGCAGCGGCTACCGGCTCGCGAAGCACGCGTAACGTATCCGGACATGCCGTGTGCCACGGCATGCCGTTCATTCTTTCGAGCGCTGAATCATGAACATCATCTGGGCGCGCTTTCTGGTGTCGCTCGTGCTGCTCGTGCTGATCAGCGTATTGGTCGGCGTGTTCGCCGGCCCGACCGCGGCCCTCGGGTTCGCGGTCGTGATGCTGGTCGCACAGGGCTTCTTTAGTACCTTCCATACGCAACGCCTGTGGCGTCTGCTCGATGCGCCCGTCTATGGCGAGGTGCCGAGCGCACCGGGCATCTGGGGCGAAATCTACTACCGGCTGCACAAGCTCGCGAAGCAGTGGCACGCGCAGGTGCGGCAGGTCGAGCAGCAGCACTCGCGCTTCATCCAGGCGATCCAGGCGTCGCCCAACGGCGTCGCGATGCTCGACGATCGCGATCAGATCGAGTGGTGCAACGCGATCGCCGAGGTGCACTTCGGCCTCGATGCGAAGCGCGACCTGCGCCAGCACATCACGAACCTGGTGCGCCATCCGGATTTCGTCCGCTACCTGAACGCACAGCATTACGACGAGACGCTCGTGATGCGCGGGATGGGTGATTCGCGGCAGAACGTGCTGGCCGTGCAGGTGTTTCCGTACGGCGAGAACCGCAAGCTGCTGCTCACGCAGGACATCACGGAACTCGAGCGTACCGACGCGATGCGCCGCGACTTCGTCGCGAATGTGTCGCACGAGCTGAAGACGCCGCTTACCGTGTTGTCGGGCTTTCTCGAGACGATGCGCGAGCTGCCGCTGAACGAGGAAGATCGCGCGCGCTATCTCGAGATGATGGAGCAGCAGGCATCGCGGATGCGGCACATCGTGACCGACCTGCTGGTGCTCGCGAAGCTCGAGGGCGAGAGCAAGCCGCCGACCGATCGTGCGATCGACATGCGTGCCGTGTTCGACCATCTGAAGGAGGATGCGCAGACGCTGTCGAACGGGCATCACGAGATCGCGTTTAAGATCGACGAGACGCTCGGCGTGACGGGCGCGCAGACCGAGGTGTTCAGTGCGTTCGCGAATCTCGTCACCAACGCGATCCGCTATACGCCCGATGGCGGCAAGATCTGCGTGACGTGGCGACGCGAGGGCGCGCAGGGCGTGTTCTCCGTCACCGACAGCGGCTTCGGCATTCCCGCCGCCGACCTGCCGCGGCTCACCGAGCGCTTCTACCGCGTCGACCGCAGCCGCTCGCGCGATACGGGCGGCACGGGTCTCGGGCTCGCGATCGTCAAGCACGTGCTGCAGCGGCACGACTCGCACTTGTACGTGCAGAGCGAGGAAGGGCGCGGCAGCACGTTTACCGCACGCTTCCCGGCGGCGCGGATCATCGCGATCCGGCCGGCTGCGTTCGAAGCGTGATGGCTTGATGCGCGTCGAGCGTGTCGTTCAAGCGCGCGACCTGAAATGAAAAAGGCACAGCCCGCGGGCTGTGCCTTTTTCATTGGCTGCGCGGCGCGCCAAAACGCGCGCGCCGCATGCGTTGCCTTCCTACGAGCAGAATTTCGCGAGCAACCCGAGCTGCGCATTGCGGATCGTCTTGCCCGCGCGGCGCCGGCGGTAGTGGCCGTCGCTGTGCATCAGCCATGCCGACTGGTTGTCGCCGAGGCAGACCGACAAGCCTTCGGCGATCACGCGGCGCTTCAGCTTGCGCTCGCGAATCGGGAACGCGACTTCGACGCGGCGGAACAGGTTGCGGTCCATCCAGTCGGCGCTCGACAGATAGACGTCCTCGGCGCCGCCCGCATGGAAATAGTAGATGCGGTGGTGTTCGAGGAAGCGGCCGACGATCGAGCGCACCGTGATGTTTTCCGACAAACCCGGCACGCCCGGCTTCAGCGCGCATACGCCTCGCACGATCAGGTCGACCTTGACGCCGGCCTGCGATGCTTCGTACAGCGCGGCGATCACCGACGGCTCCAGCAGCGCGTTCATTTTCGCGACCACGCGCGCGCGCTTGCCGGCGCGCGCATTGTCGATTTCCGCGCGGATCGATTCGATGATGCGCGGATGCAGCGTGAACGGCGACTGCCACAGATCGTGCAGCGTCAGTTCGCCGCCGATCCCGGTCAGTTGCTGGAACACGTGGTGGACATCCTCGCAGATCTTCTGGTCGGCCGTCATCAGCCCGAAGTCGGTGTAGAGGCGGGCGGTGCGCGGGTGATAGTTGCCGGTGCCGAGGTGCACGTAACGGCGCAGCGATGCCTTGCCGTCCTGCACGACGCGCCGCACGATCAGCATCATCTTCGCGTGGCACTTGTGGCCGACCACGCCGTACACGACATGCGCGCCGACGGCTTCGAGCTGCGACGCCCAGTTGATGTTGGTTTCCTCGTCGAAGCGTGCCAGCAGTTCGACGACGACGGTCACTTCCTTGCCGTTGCGCGCGGCTTCCATCAGCGCGTCCATCAGCGGCGAATCGGTGCCGGTGCGGTAGATTGTCTGCTTGATCGCGACGACGCTCGGGTCCTTCGCCGCCTGCTGCAGCAGTTCGAGCACCGGCTGGAAGCTCTCGTACGGGTGGTGCAGCAGGATGTCGCCGTCGTCGATCGCGTCGAACATCGTCGGCGTATTCGTGATCGCGGGTGGAATCGATGCGGTGAACGGTGCGAACTTCAGGTCGGGGCGATCGACGAGATCGGGAATCTGCATCAGGCGCACGAGGTTTACCGAACCGGTTACGCGATAGCAGTCCTTGTCGTCCAGCACACTTTCCTCGAGCAGGCGTCGCACGATGTGCGGCGGCGTGTCGGCCGACACTTCGAGCCGCACCGCGTTGCCGAGGTGGCGCGCGGGCAGTTCGCCCTGCAGCGCGACGCGCAGGTTCGTGATTTCGTCCTCGTCGACGAACAGTTCGCTGTTGCGCGTGATGCGGAACTGGTTGCAGCTCTTCACGACGAGTTGCGGGAACAGTTCGCCGACGAAGCGCTGCATGAACGAGCTGAGCAGCACGAAGCCATGCTCGAAGCCAGACAGCGCCTGCGGCATGCGCACGACGCGCGGCAGCGCGCGCGGCGCCTGCACGATGCCCATGACTGCCTGGCGGCCGAACGCATCGCGGCCTTCGAGCTCGACGACGAAGTTCAGGCTCTTGTTCAGCACGCGCGGGAACGGATGGGCGGGATCGAGACCGATCGGCGTGAGCACCGGCAGCAGTTCGTCGAAGAAGTAGCCGCGCGCCCACTCGAGCTGCGCGTCGTTCCACGTGTCGCTCGCATGGAAGTAGATGCCTTCCTGCTCGAGCGCGGGCAGCACGGTTTCGTGCAACATCGTGTACTGACGGTGGACCAGTCGCTGCGCGCGCTCCACGACGAGGTCGTAAGCATGCTGTAACGACATGCCGTCGGGCGTCAGTGCACCGGGATTGTCGCGGATCTGTTCCTGAAGGCCGGCCATCCGGACTTCGAAGAATTCGTCGAGGTTGCTGCTCGTGATGCAGATGAAGCGCAAGCGCTCGAGCAACGGAATTTGCGGGTCGGCCGCCTGGGCCAGCACACGCTCGTTGAAACCGAGGATGCCCAGTTCACGATTGAGAAGCGGATAACGGACGGACATCGGCAGAGTAGGGGGTGGTTCGGGCGATGATTCGAAAGGACGCTCGGAAACTCTCACGATACGATGACGTGCAAATGACAATGTTGTATTTATATCGGGAAATTCTACGCTGGAACCATTTTGTCTCATAAATGTTTCGGACATATACAATCTACAGGGCTACATGCCCGTGAAGCATGGCAACGGCAAGCGTTCCACGCTTAAAATGTCGCCTTTGACTGATCGCCCTGCGGTGCCCGAGCGGCGACTGCGGGGGAACGCGCACGGAGCCCCTTCTGATGGTTACATCTCCCCACTTGCTGGCTGCCGTGGATCTCGGCTCGAACAGCTTCCGGCTGATCGTCGGACGTGTCGAGGAAACGCCGGCGGGCAGCCAGATCTACCCCGTCGATGCGCTGCGTGAGCCCGTGCGACTGGCTGCGGGCCTGTCGAGCGACAAGATGCTCGATCGCGCATCGCAGGAGCGTGGCTGGGAAGCACTCAAGCGGTTCGGCGAGCGCCTGCGCGACTTCCATCCCGATCACGTGCGCGCTGTGGCAACCAACACGCTGCGTGTCGCGAAGAACGCGGGCGAATTTCTCGGCGAGGCGGAAGCGGCGCTCGGTTTCCCGATCGAAGTGATCGCGGGCCGGGAAGAGGCGCGCCTGATCTATGCGGGCGCCGCGCATTCGGTGCCGGCGAGTGCCGGCAAGCGGCTCGTCGTCGACATCGGCGGCGGCTCGACCGAATTCATCATTGGCTCGCACTACACGCCGATCGTGATGGAGAGTCTCTATATCGGTTGCGTGAGTCACAGCCGTGCATTCTTCCCGGCCGGCAACGTCGACGAATACACGATGCGGCAGGCCGAACTCGCGGCCAAGCGCGAGATCCAGATCATTTCCAGCGAGTACAAGAAGGCGGGCTGGGACCAGGCGATCGGTTCGTCCGGTACCGCGCGTGCGCTCGCCGAACTCGTCGAGGCGAACGGCTTCAACGACCCGGGCATCACGCACGGCATTTCGCGCGGCGGCCTCGAACGGCTGAAGCGCGCGCTGATCAAGTCCGAGAACGTGAACCGGCTGAAGCTGATCGCGCTGAAGCCTGATCGCGTGCCGGTGCTTGCCGGCGGCCTCGCGATCATGCTTGCGGTGTTTGAGGAACTGGGCGTCGACTACGTCGACACCACCGACGGCGCACTGCGTCTGGGCGTGCTGTATGACCTGCTCGGCCGGACTCAGCACGAGGACATGCGAGCGGTGACCGTCGAGGGCTTCACGCGTCGCTATGGCGTCGATCGCGCACAGGCCGGGCGCATCGGTACGCTTGCGGGACGTTTCTACGACGAACTCGACGAATCCGACGACGAAGCGCGTGAGGAAGGCCGGATGTTCCTCGGCTGGGCCGCCGCGTTGCACGAGATCGGCTTGTCGATTTCGCACAGTGCATATCACAAGCATTCGGCCTATATCGCGAGCAACGCGGACATGCCGGGTTTCTCGCGTACCGACCAGGCGCGCCTCGCCGCGCTCGTGCTCGGTCATGCGGGCAAGCTCGGCAAGCTGTCGCAGGCGCGCGAGGTCGAATGGCCGCTGCTGTTCTGCCTGCGGCTCGCGGCGCTGCTGTGCCGGCGCCGGACCGATGCCGGGCTGCCGGACATATCCGTGTCGCAGATGAAGAAAGGCGGCTATGAGGTGCGGCTGCCGAGCGCATGGGTCGAGCAGAACCCGCTGACCGACTACAGCCTCAGCCAGGAAGCGGCCGAGTGGGAGAAGGTCGGTATTCCGTATCGCGTCGTCTATACGGGCGCGTAATGGGGTGGTGAGGGGTGGTGAGGCCGTCGCGGCGACGCACGCCGATGCGCGCCGACGCGCGCTGCCGCGGTCCTGGATGCGTTGCGACGCGTTCAGTCCGAGCACACGATCGCGGTCAGGAACGGGAATGCCTGCTTGACGGTCGCGTCGCTGCCGGCCTTGCGCACGGCCTGTTCCACCGCGGTTTTCGTGCCGCGCACCACGACGCCGTACGCCCACTCGCCGATCGGCGTGCCGTCGCCTGGCTGGAAGATCGGATCGTTCGCCTGATAGCCGAGCACGACGTACACGCCGAAGCCGTATGCGGTCAGCGGATGGTTTGTGCGGAACGCGTTCACCGAATTCGATTCGACGTGCATCGGCTCTGACTGGATGTCGCCGGCAGCGAGCAGCGGTGCGACGAACTTGTGGCCGTTCGAATGGCAGTCGAGCGCGCCGTCGATCGATTTGGCCGACGCGGCGCCGGTCGCGCCGAGCGCGAGCAGCGCGCCGAAGAGGGTGGCCTTGATAGCGTGTTTTTTCATGCGCGGTTGCGGGTTGGTCGCGGACATTATCGCGTGTTCCCGCAAGATTCGTGCGCGGGTTGCGCGCCGCGCGGCTCGTGACGGCCGGCAAAACGAAAAAGGGTTGCAAGCGCGATGGCTTGCAACCCTTTTCGTATATCGTGGTCCGAGCGATAGGATTCGAACCTACGACCCTCTGATCCAAAATCGGCTGTTCCTACTATTTTCAACGCCGCAGGCGATCGATGGAAATTATAAATCATTGATTTGATGTGGAACTTAAGCTCATTGCGATTTTCTGTTCCGACCCGCAACGCTGCACGTAGTAGCAAAATGCTGTGGGGGGGTGATCGATTTGACACCGGAAGCGGAAAAAAGCCGAATTCTGGAAAGCCCCGCCGGTTAAGGAAGAGCGCCAATCATTGAGAAGTAACGGCCGTCGAAAATTTTGCAAAAAAAGCGCGCGAAATAGGATGTTTTCGCGCGCTTTTTGACATCGGAATGCGCAGGGCTGCCTATTTGGCCCCGGTTCCCCAACTCGCCAACTTCATATGGTTCGCGCAGTTGCGCTCGTACTCCTTTGCCTGGGCGGCCACCTGCCGCTTCTTCTCAAGCTCGGCGTCCACGGGTGGCCCGTTCAGCGGATATGCAGTGTTCCAGGCATTGAAGATGGATGCTACGTAGAGCTTGCATGTTTGGTCGGGTAATCCCCCCGTTTTGCACGGGGTTCAGAAGTAGAAACTAAGCGGCCATGGCCAACCGCTGCTTTGGCGTAAATCCGCCCAGGGCCATGTTCGGGCGGTCATGATTGTAAGTCCACATCCAATCGGTCGCGAAGCGCTGCACGTGGTCCAAGTCTTCCCAGTGGTACTGCGACAGCCATTCGTACCGTACGGTCCGGTTGAATCGTTCGACATACGCATTCTGCTGCGGCTTGCCCGGCTGGATGTAGTCGAGCCTGATGCCGTACTGTCGGGCCCATTCGATGATCGCCGCGCTCAGGTACTCGGGCCCGTTATCGCACCGAATCGCTTTGGGCCTGCCGCGCCAACCAATGATCTGCCGCAGCGCACGGATCACGCGTTCGGACGGCAATGAGAAGTCGATCTCGATGCCGAGTGCCTCGCGGTTGAAGTCGTCGATCACGTTGAACAGCCGGATGCTACGTCCGTCGGCAAGTTGGTCGTGCATGAAGTCCATCGACCAGACCTGATTGACGGCAGACGGCACCGCCAGCGGTTCCGGGACCTGCCTGACCAGTCGCTTGCGCGGCTTGATTCGCAGGTTCAACTCCAGTTCGCAATAGATCCGGTACACGCGCTTGTGATTCCAGCCGAAGCCTTTCACGTTGCGCAGGTACAGGAAGCACAGTCCGAAGCCCCGGTTCCGGTGGTTGTCCGTCAGGCGCAGCAGCCAGTTCGCAATCTCGTCGTTCTCGGCGCTGCGCCGACCGACGTACCGATAACAGGCCTGGCTGATCCCAAATGCCTCACATGCCAGCCGGATCGATACGCCCCGGCTGCACACCGCATGCATGGCCATCTCACGCCGGCAAGATGGCCTCAATCTTTTTTTGCGAGCGCCTCCGCTACGATCTCGGCCTTGATCTTCTCCTCGACGTACATCTTGCGCAGCCGGGCGTTCTCGGCCTCCAGTTCCTTCATCCTCGCGATCAGCGAAACGTCCATGCCGCCGTACTTCGAACGCCATTTGTAGAACGTCGCCGTGCTGATGCCCAACTCCCGGCACAGGTCCGGCACCGACAGCCCCGATTCCACGCGCTTGAGCGCGTCCATGATCTGGCTGTCCGTGAATCTCGATTTCTTCATTCCGTAGAACTCCCTCAACAAGAAAATTCTACTTCTGATCACACCGGTTTCTCGGGGGGATTACCATGGATCGACCTAGGCTGAATCGGGTTACATGATGGTTACATGAACCGAATAAAGAAAAAGGGGTTACACGCTTTTGGCATGTAACCCCTTGATTCCTTTGGTCGGAGCGATAGGATTCGAACCTACGACCCTCTGATCCCAAAGCAGACATTACAGAATGCCTGTAATGCTTATCCGACAAGGCTTTCCGCGCCGTTGCCCCCAAATTGTTGCACTTAAAACGAGCAAGTTCTGGCGCGGGTTTGCGGACCACTGTAGGGCAATTTTTGGGGACAATCAAGCGCTCGCGCGCACTGGTATATGTAGACGAACTTCGCTCGTCGGTACATTTCTGGACTTGATGTAATCGAGCGTCTGCTTCTCGTTCGTGTGCGCGGCAGCTTCCTTCAGCGCCTCGATGTCGTAGCCCGCGTTCTCGGCGTCCGTAAGCGCCATCGCGCGGATGTCCTTGATCGTGTACCGGACGTCTTCCAGCCCGGCCCGCTTCTTCGCGACCTTCCACGCCTTGAGGACCGTGTTCGCCGCGTACGGCTTCCCCTGTTTCGTGTGAATTACGTGCACACCCTTGACCCTGCCGATTCCCCGCGCGCGCTCGAGCACCGCCTCGATCTCGGGCGTGATCCTGAAATCGACCGTCACGCCACTCGAATCCTCGGTTTTTGAGGGCCGGAAGTGAATCACGCCGGCGGCACGGTCGACCCACGAGCAGCCGTCCGGATCCTTCGGATCGACGGTCCAGCGTAGGTTGCGGATTTCGGTGGAGCGCTGCGCGGTGAGGTAGCACAGGTCGATGAAGCACTGCATCATCGGACCGGTCGGCACCTTGGCGGTGAGCTGACGGCCGCCGCGCTCATATGTGAACGTCAGCATGCAGTCCCGGATCGCTGCGAAATGGTCGCCGGTAATCAGGGTCGAGCGCGGCTTCGGCTTCTTCAGCTTGACGTCGCGGCACGGGTTCGTCGTGAGCAATCGCTGGTCGATGCACCAGTCGAAGAAGCCGGACAGGAACGAGCGCATTACGCGCTGCATGGCCGGCTTGCCCTTCCAGTTGTCTTTCAGGAACTGGCGCACATACGGCACGTCCATCTGGTCGATGTCGACGTCCGCGAACCCGCGCTTCACGTAACGGCCATAGGCCGGCCACGCCTTTTCCTTGTGGTCCTTCTCGTGCAGCCGCACGTACTTGTCGACCAGGTGGGGAATGTTGCCCGTGCCGTCGATCTTCTCGACCTTCGCCTTCTCCGCGGCGAGCCGCTCGAGCATGCGCACCTCACCATCCTCGACACGGCAGAGGCGCTTCCACTTTTCGGTATAGGGCTGGACCCAGTAGTACGAGCCGTCGCGCACGTAGACGCGGAGCGGCAGTTTTCGCTTTGTCATGCGACTCGAAGGGCAGATCGAAGGGCCGGCCGCTCGCGCGTGCCGGGCGCGTCGCCGGCGAGGCCGGCTTTCTTCGCTTGAAGCGATTCGAACGTCGACCATGTCATGATGACGGCGCCGTTCGCGGCGGTGACGACGTCGATCCCGAACGTCGCCTTGAACCACTCGGCCTGCTTGCCGTATCGTTTTTTTCCGGTCACGCGGACGAGATCGGCCTGGTTCATCAGGCGCTCGCTCATGATTCGATCCTCCGAAATTCGATGCGCCATACCCACGGGTTCACGTCCCAGCCGTGCCCGCGCGCCGCGTTCAGGCTGTCCCACAGGTCGTGAAAGGCGCGGATGCTCGGCGGCCGGTCGGCGCCGCGACTGCCACCGAGGCAGTATCCGACCTTGTGGCGTTCTTCGATCGTCACGCCTTCGGCGCGTGCATCCGACTCGCTGATGTGCTGCAGGCGCTCGACGCGCACGCCGGTGATCTCGAGTGTGATGCGGGCGGCGGCGCGCGGCATGTGGATCGATGGCCGCCATTCGCGGCGAATGCCGTCGGCCGATCGCTCGAGGTCGGGGCCGAGCGGATCATCGAGGTAGTCAGCGCGATAGAAGACCAGGCAGTCGCTCTCGTACGGGCCGAACGGATGATTGCTGTGTTGCCACGTCTCGCGCACGTAGAGGCGATCGCCAATCTCGCCCTGCGGGCACGGGTGGGACCAGTCGAGCAACGAACCGCCATCGAACGCCCAGTAATGCGTTCTCGGATCCGGATGGTGGAACGTGAAGACCTCGCGCGTCGCGCCGGGCGGCTGGTGCCTGACCACGCGGCGCGTCTGAGTCTTGCGGCCTTCGAGGATGGCGCGCACCATCGGACCGCTGAATAGGATCGGACGCTCTTTCATCGGACGCTCCGCAGATAGCACTGCAACTGCGAGACATACTCGTCGTGCGTCGGATGATCGGCAATGACCAGCGTGCAGTGGTGGCTGGAGAAGACGCCGCCGCCGATGGAGCGCTCGGGCATTTCGCCGGCGGCGATGAGCGCGGCCATGTTGGTGAGTGCGTTCGCCAGATCCTGGGGCGTATCGGCCTGGATGGCAGCCTCGAACTGAACTGCGCGTTTCGGTACTTCGCTCACGACGTCACCTCGACCGGTTCGATCAGGTTCGCCGCCACCCACTGGCGCATGCGGGTCCAACGTTCCTCAGGTGTCTCGAAGACGGTTTTTCCTAGCGCACGATCCCAGTGATGGCCGCATTCATCGTTCTCGAAAACAACTTCGGCAGCTAGGGCGGGAGCAATGTTGAAGGCGCGGGCGACTGCCTCTCTGTCCTCTGGGTCGATGATCTTGAGATCGAGTCCACGAGCGTGTCCGAGCACCCCAAGCGTGCAGAAATCGCCGTCCGCGGCCTGAAGCTCATTGGTGATCAAACGCTTTTCCGGCATTGCGTCCAGCGCTGCGGCGAGATCTCGCAGGAGCGCCTGTCCGCGCTTACCACGCATCGCGCGCATGACAGCTCCGCGCCACAGTTCGACGTTCTCGCAATCGTCGCTATATCCACTTCTGCTCATGACTGGGACTCCGTGAGGTTGTCGGCCGCCGCTGCAGCTGCGCGAGCAGCGTGGCGGTCCGCGATGAACATCTTCAGCCACTCGACCGCGTCATCGGGCGAGCCGAGCGAGCCGGTGACCTTGCGGCGCTTGTTCATCGCGCCGCATTGCTCGAAGGTGATCGCGACCGCGCCGGCGGCGATTGCGGCGGCGCGCTTGCTTATCGCGATGTCGAAGTGCTCGTCGCGCGTGCCGCGGTGCTGGATCCACTTCGGATTGACGTCGATCGCGCGGACCATGGCGAGCAGCTCGTCGGAGGTGTCCGCGATGAGGTGCGACATCTTGTAGACGCGGCCGCTAGCCGTTTTGAATTCGCCGATCGGGTAGCGATACATGTCGTCGACGTAGACGGTCATTGCATCACCTTGGGCGCATGAATGGTGATGTCGCGCTGTTCGACACCATCGATTCTGATTTCCTTGTTCACGTCGTGACCTTCTCGGCGCACCAGCTCGAGCGTCAGACCCACGAAAACGCCAGTGACAAATGCGAGGACATCGGTGACGGGCGCATCGTCCAGCGCGCGATCGATCGCTTCGCCGAGAGCTTCGATTGCTGCGCGGCTCATGCCTCACCTCCAGCGCGATCGAGGCGTTCGATCTCGGCGAGGATCAGGCCGCCGGCCTTGACTAGGTTGCGACGGTTGGTCGTCGGTTTCCACCATTTGCGAGACCAGTCCGCAGGCCACAGCTTGTTGAATAGCCCGCACATGTCGAACACGAACAGTTCCGCCAACAGGTAGCATGCGGCCGCGAAAGCCATTTCCCCGTTGTCGTGCTCGTCGTCATGTTGGGGCGTCCAGCCTTCCTGTTCGACCTGCCGACGGCGCTCGCCGATCACGTCGTGCACGGCCTGCGTGTCATACGCCACCCATGCCGGCGGCTTTCCACGGGGCGGCTTCCACTGCTCCGCGCCATCCTCGTAGGTGTAACCCTTGGCTTCGAGGGTGCGCACTGCTGCGTTGCGCGCGCGAAGCGCGGCCTCGCGTGCATCGTCGCGTGCCTTGCGCATCTTGAAGAAGCCGCATGGCTCGACAGTGCCGCGCTCGATTTCTCGATCGTCGCCGCAATCGTTGAGGCAATCGCAATTCGGTTTCTGGCTCATGATTGGTCCCCAGTGGTCGCGGCGTCGATGGCGAACTGAAGCGCCGGCCGCATGTTGTGGATGCCCAGGCTTTCGAAGTACGTGCCGATCTCACGCACGATTTCAGGCGTCACAGGCTCGCGGCCGAACTCCATCGCGGACAGCTTCGAGGGCGACAGCAGCAGGGCTTGCCCCATGTCGTGCAACGAGGTCTGCGCGACGATTCGCAGCGCACGCACGAGCATCCCGTACGGCGTGAGCGGATTCGCGAGGCTCGGTTGGTCCACCGTCACCTCGGCGCGCGTCTCCCCTTGGGCCAAGATTCGCTCCAGTTCTTCGGGCGGCGTGTCGTAGCCGATGCCGGTCGGGTTTTCGCTGCGCCGCGGTTCCGACTGGCCCGGATGGGTGGCGAGAATCGATCGAAGCACTTCCTGCTCGTATGGCGTTGACGTGCGCGCGAGGCTTTCGAGCGTGCTGCGCTGCTCGTCCGTCAGCCCCTCCCGAGCGTCTGCCTGCGCGGGAGGCTGCGGGCTATCGAACAGATCGCGCACATCGTGCGTCCCGCGAAAGTCTTCTGCACGAAGCCGCTCTGCCGCCTCCTTGGTGCATTCGATCCATGGATAAGGCTTCCCATTGACGATCGGTCGGTATTGCCACGCCACCGGTTCCGCCGCCTGCGCGGGGGCCGTGTACAGCCAATAGCTACCGTCAGGCGTATCGCTTTGCTCGAAGGTGAACGCGCGAACGCGACCGCCGGCAATCTCGACTGTCCCTACGCGCTCCGCCCCCGTCTCGTTGGCGGATGCGCGCGCATCGCGGAGCGCATGCTGAATCAGCGCGTCTACCGCCATCGCACTTCCAAACTCGACATAGCCGCCTTCGGTGATGCGGCCACCGACATGCGCGATGCGTTCTGCGAGTGTCAGCTCGCTTTGGGCGGCAGGCTGTTGCGCGGTCATTCCGCAATCTGCGCACTTGCCGTCCGCCCACGTCCATTGGTGCGAGCACGTTTGCGTCTCGTTGGCAGACGCGGCGCGCAAGAAGAACTCGACCATGATGGCGTTTTTATCGTCGCCCGCCTGCGCGTTGAACTGGTCCTGATGGGTCTGGATGTAGTCCCATGCAGGCTGGAGCGTATTGACGAGATTATCAAAAACCCATTTCGGCACCGTCTCGTTGGCGACCGAATCGCAGAACGCTACCGGGCGCACCTTCCAGCCTTGCACCAACTGGTCGTGCTTGCCGTCGAAGTCGGCCGTGAAGCGCGATACATGGCCGGTCGGCGAAATCCACGCCCAACCGATCGGCGCGCCCGTCTCGTTGGCAGATGCGGCGCGGTTCGCGAGCGCGCCACCGCACAGCGTTCCAGCCCAAGTAGGCGCATGTACGAGTACGGTCATAGGCCGTTTCTCGCAGCACCTGACGGCCTCTTTGCTGGCGGCTTCGAGCGTTGGGGCTCGCTCGATCAGCACGCCTTCAGCCATTTCCACTCCGTCGACGAAACGGTGGAAGTGGTACGCCGCCCGCTCGTCCGCCGGCGCGGGTGCGGCGGCGCGCTCCCGCCTGCAAGAGCCATCCGTGCGCTGCTCGCATGGGCCTAGACCGCTGCACATGCACGGCGCCCGCTCGTCCGCCGGCGCGGGTGTGACATTGCCCTGCGGTGCGATGATGGCGTTGCAGTTCTCCAGCGCGGCCGATACTGCTTCGCGAATGCCGGGCGCATCGTTCGCAAGCCGGGCCACTTCGTCCGTGAATTCCTCGGTCAGCCCGTCGTATGGGATCGGCGCTGCTGCGGGCTGCTGGACTGGGGATGCGGCGAGCAAGTCGCGCTGGAGGGAGCGCAGTTCTTCGGCGAGATACTGGCTTCCAACTTCATCGAGGCGATGCGCGCAGGCGATCAAGATTGCGGATTGATCGTTCGTCAGTGCGCCAGCTCGGTAATTGTTTTCCGTCATGGTGGTCCTCAGGTGATCAGGCGAGCGCGAGTCCCGGCTGACGCAGCCGATCGCGTTGCAGGGATTCGTAGTCGGGATTCAGTTCGCAGCCGATGAAGCGGCGCCCGAGCCGCTGCGCGACCTGCCCGGTCGTGCCGGTGCCGAAGAACGGATCGAATACGACGTCGCCCGGCCGGCTGCCGGCGAGCACGCAGGGTTCGACCAGTGCTTCGGGGAAGGTCGCGAAGTGTGCGGCCGCGTAGGGCTGCGTGGCGACGGTCCAGACGGATCGACGCATGCGGCGACCATCGCCGGCATCGTCACGGTATGCCGCATCGCCTCGGCCATCGCGATGGAACGAGCCGTGTGTCCCAACGCCGGTGTCCCAGCCACCCGGAACCTTCACGCGACGATTGCCGACGACTTTCCGCTGTCCGAGTTGCCCGTTGTCGGTCTCTCCGCCGACGTAGCAGCCGCCGCGAAACGTCGCGGCATCCTCGTAGCTCGAACGCGGTTCGCGCATTGCGTCCGTGTCGAAGTAGTAGCGCTCGCTCTTGCTCAGCAGGAACAGGTACTCGTGGGCCTTCGTGCAGCGGTCGCGCACGCTCTCCGGCATGGGGTTCGGCTTGTGCCAGATGATGTCCTGTCGGAGATACCAGCCGGCGTCCTGCAGCGCGAACGCGAGGCGCCACGGCTGCCCGACCAGATCCTTCGGCTTCAGCCCGGCGACACGCACATCGGAGCGCGGCACCGGCACATCGTCGCGCCGGCGGCTCGCCGTCATGGCGCGGTTGGCTTCGGCTTGGTTGCGCCGCGTGCCGTTCAGCGTCGAGGCGGTTTCCGGACCGCAGCGCGATCCCGCATAGCTATCGCCCATGTTCAGCCACAGCGTGCCGTCATCGGCGAGCAGCTCGCGCGCGAGATCGAACACGCCGACCAGGGTGTCGATGAACTCGCGCAGCGTCGGCTCCTGCCCGATCTCGCGATGCTTGTCCGGGTGGCCGTCCGGCAGGTACGAGCGCAGACCCCAATACGGCGGCGACGTCACGATCGTCTGCACGCGCACGCCGTCGGCGATCATCGCGCGCATCAGATCTCGGCAGTCGCCGCGGTGGGAATGGTTGAGCCAGGTCATGCAGCGACACCTGCGATCAATTGTTCATGCGCGAAATTCGCGCGGATGAGCGCGGTCGCGACGTCGGGGCAGACGCTGTTGCCGATCATGCGCACCTGCGCCGACTTCGACAGCGGCTTTCCGTTGATGACCGGGTCGAGCACGTAGCTGTCCGGGAAACCTTGCGCACGCGCGAGCTCGCGCGGCGTGAGCATGCGCATGCCGATGTCGACGATCGCGTAGTCCTCGCCGTGGATCGTCACCAGGCCGATACGGTCGCGCGTCGGGATCGTATGCAGCGGCTCGCGCGCGTCCTGCCACTGGCCGCCCTCGCCGTAGTACTTGATCAGGAACGCGCGGACCTCGGCATGATGCGTGCCGCCGGCGCTGATCGTATGCAGCGGCTCGTCGGCCGGTGCTCCGTCTCGGCAGGTGCCACGCAGCTTGACGAGGTGCGATACCGCGACCGTCGTATCGGCTTTGCTGGTCAGCGTCGCCGTCGGCTCGCTGGCATCACGCGGGCGAGATTGCCCAGCACGGCCACCGCAGCCGACCAACTGCGCCGTCACCAGGTGATGGTGGTCCTGCGTCGTGATCGTGCCGATTGCCGCATCGAGCGATGAGCCCGGCGATTCATGGCCGCCGTAGTGCTTCGCGAGGAACGCAGTCACGGCCGCATGCTTTGCCGCCCCGGCGACGATGGTGCCGAGCGGCTTGTCGAGCCCCGGCACGCGTGGCGCTTGGCCCTGCCGTTCGCCGTAGCCGGTCTGGATCAGCGTCGCGGCGACGACGCCCATGGCGTGCGCCGCGCCGGCCGGCCGTGCGCAGTCACCGCCAGCGGTCACGGTGTGCAGCGGCGCGTCGGCTGCACTGCCGACGCTGTTCGCGCGGAACTTCGTGATGTGCGCAGCGACGAGTGCCTGCTCGCCGCGATTCGCTCCGGTGACGGTCGCGAGCGGGGCGTCGAGGCACGCGGCGCGGTCGGCGCCGTGATGCGTGAGGTGGATCACGAATGGATCCGCATTGTTCACGACGAACTTCATGATGCCGCGCGCGATACGGCGCAGCGTTGCATCCTTTAGCGGCCGCGCGCGCTCGAAGATCGACGGGCAAGGAATTGACCAGTCGATGACGTCCGTTCCGGCCGTGCGCCATGGCTGCAGCGTGCCTGCGCGTACGGCCGCGCTTTTCGGATCGCCGTGCGTCGGCGTCGGCCAGACGATCGGCAGCCCGTCGCGGCGCGCGACGAGGAACAGGCGCTTGCGGATGGTCGGAGCGCCGAAGTCGCATCCGCGCAGCTCGCGGTACTCGACGCGGTATCCGTGGCGCTCGAGCGCGTTCACGAACGAGCGGAATGTACGACCGCGGTTCTTCGGGCACGGCCGGCCGTCGGCGCCGAGCGGCCCCCATGTCACGAATTCCTCGACGTTCTCCAGCATGATCACGCGTGGCTTCACCGTCGCGGCCCAGCGAAGCGCGATCCACGCGAGCCCTCGGATCTTCTTGGACACCGGCTTGCCGCCCTTCGCCTTGCTGAAGTGCTTGCAGTCCGGCGACAGCCAGACGAGGCCGACCGGCTGATTCCCCGTGATCTCGACGGGGTCGACGTCGAACACGCTCTCGCAGAAATGCTTCGTGCGAGGATGGTTCGCCGCATGCATTGCGAGCGCTTCGGGGTCGTGGTTGATCGCGATGTCCACCGGCCGCCCGAACGCGCGCTCGAGGCCAGTGCTAGCGCCGCCGCCGCCGGCGAAGTTGTCGACGATCAATTCACTGCCGAGATCCAGCTGCAATGTCATGGAGTCGCGTTTCATTTGTAGTACCGGATTGGTGAGAAAGAAGGGTGCCGTACCGGCCACCCCCTCAAAACCAATGCTCTCGGGGTGGGAGCATCGGGGCTACTGCAAAACGGGACGGCGTTACTGGCGGCGCGGGCGCCACTCGGCACCGCGCACGATGCGGCCGATCGGTTCGAGTACGAGCACTTCGGTTTCGCGCTCGCCGCTCACCAGGACGCGGCCGCGCCGCTGGGCTTTCTCGATCGTGGTGTGCCGCATCGGTTTGGAATTTCGACCGACGGTCACGAACACCTGTCCGAGCGGGCGCACGTCGCCGCTTAGCGAGTCGATGCGTTTTTCGAGCTCGGCGTTGTTCGCCTTCAGGCGCGCATTCACTTCCTTCAGCGAAGCGTTTTCGGCGGCGAACTCGTCTCGTTGAACCTGCGTGCCCTTCAGCAATTCGAGAACCATCGTGATGGCGGTGACGGCATGCGCGCCAGCGAAATAGCTGCCTCGTGCCTCGTGGGCGATCAGCGCGTCGTCAAGCGCCTTGAGCCCCTGAAGGATCTCGAGTGGGTCGCTACGCCCGAGCAGATCGCGAGCTGCGTCGATGATGTGCTGCACGGTCGAGGGTGCCGTGCCGGTCGACGATTGATCGGCTTCGCCGTCGACGTTACTGGCAGGGTGGCTGACGACTTCGGCCGGCGGCGCGGCGTTTTCGGTCGCGGGGCGCACAGGCCGATCGCCTTGCGAGAGCCAGTACACGTACTCGTTGCCGCCGCCGGCGCGCTTTTCGCGCTCGACGAGGCCATTGCCGTGCATCTTGTTGAGCTCGCGGGAGACGTCCAGTTGCGGCATGTGGATCGCGAGAGAGATATTCTTCGCGGTCGCTTCGCCGGCGTGAGCGAGGTGCTGTTCGATCAGGTCGCGCATGTATTCCTCTCAGCCTTGGCGCAGTTCGCTATCGGATTCGCCCGCGATTTCCCCGTCCGGTCCGAGCGCGAACGGTTCGCCGATTCGGCTTTGCGACAGGGCACGCGCGGCCTCGAGCATCACTTCCGTATCGCGAGCGTCGATCTGAAGGGCAGCGCGGTTGCGCAGACGCTCGACGAGCTCTGCCGTGCTGTACGGGGCGACCACGTACGCGAGGGCAAACCGTTTGAGCGCTTCCAGTGTCCCGCTTACGGTCTGGTATTCCACGGTCCCGATACGCGCGTCGAGCGTCACGGCCAAGCCGGAGCGTCGAGCGATGTCAGCGATATCCATGGCCGCCCCCGGATCAGTGAAGGGCGTGAACCGCAGGGTTCGCCTGCGTGCCGATCGTCTCGACTTCTTCGGCGGTCGGCAGCCACGAGATAACGGTGTCGCTGATCACGTCCAGGACACGGCGGCGTTGCTCCTCGCGGCGAACGGCTTCGGCGCGCATCAGTTCCATCGCCTTGATCCAGCCCGGATCCGCGCGCGGGTCGTCCAGCCAGACGGCGGACCATTTCCCGGCGCCAAACTTCGCGTCGAAGAGCTCTTGCGTTTCGGCCCGGGTCCGTGCGATCAGAAAGGCATCACTGCCCGGCGCATCGCAATCGTCGATGACGTGCATGGCGAAGCGCGCGAACGGCAGGGTCCAGTCGTCGAAATGGGCGACACCGGCGACCAACCCGTCGTCCGAAATGGCGACGATCGGGTGCAGGAGGTCAGTGGGACGGCGGTCGTTGAACACGTAGACGATCTTCATTTCGGGTACCTCAGACGTTGCGGTGATCGCGCTTCGCGGCGCGAAGATGGGCTCGCGCGATGCGGTAGGCGTCACGCAGAGTCAGGTTCCCCGCTTGCAGGTCGGCCATGACCTGCCACAGGGTGGGATATGACGGCGCGCCGTCGACCGTAGGTTCTTTAGGACGCCCGGCGCTGGCGGCGTGGTCGACGCTGAAATACACGGGAGTTTTCGACTTGCGGTCCATGGCGACTTGATCGGCGAGACGCGCGATCTGAAATAGGCAGGCCGCGATGAGCAATCCCAAAATGAAGATCAGCGCGATAAGGGTCCGGTATTCCACGGTCAATCCTCGTCACAGTCGTTCGCGGCACGCCGCTTGATGTCGAAATCGACGCCGTGATCAGGCGCCGGGCGAACAGGCCGCGCGTTGCGTCTCGACTGAACGTCGCGGATCTTCGGGTTCGGGTGCAGCTGCGCACGGACTGCGGCTTGAATGGCGGCGCGCAGTGCGGGGTTCGATAGCGCCTGTTCCGGCGATCCCGCTCCGAGCGTTGCGCAGGCCGGGGCGAGCACGTCGTCAGGGAGGCGGGTCGGGGTGGGGCGCATCGCAGCCTCGTTACATGCAGCGCGACACCGCGCACTGGACCTCGGTCTGTGCCGCCTGGTCCTGGTACTGGAAGTAGCCGAGGACGAGCAGGTAGACGAAGAACACGCCGAGGACCGCGAGGACGTTGCGAAAGACGCGGAAGAGGCGGCGCGCGATGCGCAGCCCGCGCGTGTCGTGCTTCACACGCTTCCAGGTGATCAGAGGTTCCGCGGTGGGTTGGTTCGTCGTATTCATGGTCGATCCTCGATGTGGTGTGATTGCCCTCAGGGCGGGCGCGGTTGGTCAGGCGGGCGTGCGGTCAATCGCGATCGGCCATCCGAACGCGTCGTGGATTTGCGCGGCATAGGCGCGGGCGCGTTCGACCGTCGCGAAGTCTCCGACGCAATCGGGGCTGCGCCCAGGGCGATTGGCGTAGTGCAGATAGACGCTGTAGAACGCGGGCACGTCGTCCGGCTCGGTGCACGGTTTGACGATGCCGTCATTGACGAACATCATGCCGCCGATCTTGATAGCGTCGAATGCGTCCGCGCCGCACCGGCCAATGAGCCAGCGGGCAGAGCGGCATTCCTCTAAGTCGCCGATGGTCGGGCCGACGCAATCGTCGTCGATATTGCCGAAATTGATTTGTTGCACGGTCGTTTCTCCTGTAGCGGGCGGGGATGGTCAGGCGAGCCACTTCGCGCCGAGCGCGATCAGGTTCTTCGGTTGCCACGTCGCCCAGCTCTTGAGCTGATCGCGGAGAGCCTTCGGCGTGACGTTCATTTCGGCGGCTTTCCGCTTGATCAGCTCGGGATCGGCGAAGAGCCGCATGAGAACCGGCTTCGCCGCTTCCTTGTCCTGCTTCAGCTGCGCGATCAGCGCCTTGCGAGCTGCCTTTTCTGCCGCTGCTTGCTCGCGCTTGTACGCGTCAATCTGGGCGTCAATGTCGCCACGCTTTGCGAGCGGCAGATTCAGCAAACCGTGATCGAGGGCCATCGTCGTTCCCCTTCGTGTTGCGTCTTGTGTTGATACGAATATTAGAACTTCTCTTTTGTGTTGTAAAGAGAAGTTCTAATATTTCTTCGCGGCACGAGGCGATGCGTCGTTGGCGCCTTACTGGGCGGGGGATTGGCCGTTACGGGCGAGGACGTCTTGGCAGTTGACGATTGCGGCACCGGCCTGACGCCGAAGCAGTAGGTCTGTCGTTCCAGAGACTGCGGCTATGCGGTCGTCTTGGGCCAAGACGCGACGAGCATTGGCAATGGTGCGTCTGCAATCGGCTACTGCTTGCTTGGCGGCCGCGGCCTTGCCGGCGGGAGAATTTTGAAAATCGATAGCTTCTTGGGCTTGCGCTTGACGCGCACGTTCGTCGGCGTCGCGCGCTGCCTGGGCCGCCAGTTCGACGTCGCGCTCATATAGATAGGCGGCGGCCTGTTGGCTATTTACATCGGCCAATGGAAGACCACTGTTGCGGACGTACTGAAGGATTTCGCGCTCGAATCGGTCCGTCGGCGAGAACGACTGGGTTAGGATGCCGGTCTTGAATCGTTCAGTCGTCACGACGTAATAGCCGAATCCCGCGGCGGTCTG
The DNA here is from genome assembly GCF_021483755.1 of Burkholderia sp. WTPI3. Taxonomy (NCBI): domain Bacteria; kingdom Pseudomonadati; phylum Pseudomonadota; class Betaproteobacteria; order Burkholderiales; family Burkholderiaceae; genus Burkholderia; species Burkholderia sp. WTPI3. The sequence goes on from NZ_JAGIXF010000018.1 coordinate 49,931, forward strand.
CTTTGGAGTGAGGTGCAGGATGGCAGTGACACGCATGGATGGCGGATCGAACTGCTGCCGAGTCGACAACGGGATTCCCGGCGCAGTTACCGGGATTGTCGGCCGCACTTCGCCGTCACGCTGGCAATAGAGGCCCGTGCGCTCGTATTGCGACGCGCACTTTTTGTCGACAATCTCTTGCGGGGCAAGGATTGCCGTCGCAGCGAAAGCTGATGCCTGGCACAGGATTCCGCAGGCGGCGAACCCGCGGCAAATACGAGCGAAGAGCATGTTTTCTCCATCAAATCGAGGCGACATCCATCAACTCGGACAGCAGAGCCAGTAAACCACGCATAAGACGCGGTGCTGCCCTGGCATCAACATCGATCATGCCGTACTCGATCTCGTCATGGTCGGTGATCTTGCTGTAGACGGAGGCTACGCGGGGTTGTTCAGCGCGTTCGGAAACGTACGCGCTGACGCGCCGTCGTCGAAAATCGACGGCGACGACGTTGCTATCTGGTTCCCTTACGCCTGATGTCACCCGACTGACCCCGTGCCGGTTCTACAAGAATCCGAGATTTCGTGTGCCGTTGCGGGGAGCTCGTTTTGTCCGTCAGACGAAGGATACCGAGAAGAAGATCCAGCTTCTCTTCGGATAGGAGGCCCTCTCTCTCCGCTTTTGCCAGTTCAGCCTTGAACATAGCAAGCTTCTGGCCTTGCACTGTATTTAACGCTTCCTGAGCAGGGCGGCTAGCAGGGTTTGTCTCGCCTTCATATTCGCTTACAGCTGCCGTTAACTTTTCGGATGCAGCGTGCGTTTCCGGCTCAGTACGGGCTTGGTTGAAGTCCGTGAACGGCTTCATGAGCCGCGGGCTGATCTCTTCAGCCTTCGCGCCAATCTGGGCACAAATGCTAATGAGCGCCTTCAAGTTCAACGGGATGATGCCACGCAGGTATTGACCGATTAGGCCTTGCGAGCCGAGTTCGGAGGCAGCGCCGAGCCACTGTTGCGTCGCGCCTGGATGTTCGTCCTTGTACTGTGCCCAGGCAGTGCGGAGCCGAGCGGCTTCGGCGCGCTCTTCGTCCGTCAGGGGGCGTTTCTCTACCGTAGCCATAGCGCGATTCTAATGAGCGTTGCTAATACATGGCTGGCCTCGACGATTAGAAGCGCTTTTTTCTCTTTACTAATAAAGAGAGAAGTTCTAATATTCCGGCCATGGATCTTCCAACCTTCCTTTCCAACGGCAAGCACCGGCAGCGATGGCTCGCCGATGCACTTGGTGTCACGCAGGGGCTGATCAGCCAATGGGTGCGCAAAAAAGCGGTACCGCCGCCGGGTCGTTGCGTTGCAATCGAACGGTTGACCGGTCGCAAGGTGACACGCCAGGAGCTGCGCGATGACTGGATGGATATCTGGCCTGAGCTTGTTCAGGCACCGGCCGGGACGCCGGATCGAAAGGATGGGCAAGTTCATTCCAAGGACGGACGTGATGGCTCGAAACGGTAAGCCGGCGGCGCGCGACAGTTCGCTTGACACGCTGCGCGATGAAACGCACTTCGCCCAGGACTGGGGCGAGTGCGCGACGCAGCGTCCCGAAGAAATTCGCTGCTTTGGATTGGCGGGAGCTTCGCTCCCGCTTCTGGAGGAGCGAGAGGTAATCAGGACTGTCGAGGCTGATTTCTCGGCTGCGGCGAGTTCGACACCGCAGCCGCTCGTGAGCTGTGATGCCCGCGAAATTATTGAGCAGCGGGCGGCAGAGATTCGCGCCATCGGGCCACGGCCGACACTGCTATGTCGAAGGCGGAAACATACGACTCGGTGGGAGCGGATGAAAACAACGCTGCGACGTTGGATCGATCGAGCTTTTTGATCACCGTTTCGAGTGTCGCTTCCGGATCGGCGCTGTTCAGGATCGTGTGTTTGAGGGCGATCGCCAATACGTCGCTCCGTGCACGAAGTGTATCGATCTCTGCGATCAGGTATTTGAAGTTGTCGGAAATTTGTTCGTCGGTCATGAGTGCCTCGGTTATTGAAGGATTGAACGTGTGGAAACGCAATTCTGACACGACCGAAGGCGCTCACCAGATTTAGGGAAGAGGTATGGAACTGCGGAAGCTTCAGCACGTGATCGACGAGCTCACCGACGCGATTGGTCGCTGGCCTGAGCTTGTGGATGACGTTTTTGCTTTCGTGTTCGACGGCGGCGGCGTCCGCGAGAGCATCTATTCGATTCGCGCCGCTTGCGGCAACGAGGTGAAGGTCGGCGACATGATCGTCACCGACGTGCGGGTCGACATTTTCGCTGCGCCCCAGCTGACGCAATTTGCCGCTGCAGTTGCTCAGGGAGTCGTTCCGTGTATGCCGCTCGTTGGCGGCGCGGGACATCAATAACGGAAGGGCAGTTTTTCGCATTTTTCTAGCAATAAGGGTGATCGTCATGTCCAAACGTGCCGAGTACAAGAACGAAGTGAAGACAAGGCTGACCGACGAGGAATACGACGCGATGCAGACGTTCAAGGCTCTGCACGGTATCGACTCCGACGCGGCCGCGCTCGCACGCATCACGCGCCTGTTACTGCTTGGCGTTGTTGGCACTTTGCCGGCTCGGCTCGTCGGCGTCAGTGCCGATGTGGGACAGATTGGCCCGCGGGTGCGTGCATGACGAACGACTCGGTGGAGCAGCCGATCATCCTGCCGATGGCCGAAGCCGCGGATCTCGCGACGAAAGCAGCACAGCAGGGCGTATCAACCCCCGAATACCTCGGAATTCATGTGCTGCGCAGCGCCTACGGCGTCATGCACCCGATCGTGGTCGCTTTCGAACAGCGGCCTAAGCAGGGGCAAGTTGGGACACAACCCGACGAGGAGTCCTAATGTTTCACGTGAAATCGTTCGTCGATATCGTGCTGCAGGCGAGCGCGGCCGCGCTTGTCGTCTGCGCCTTCTTCCCCATCCGTCGGCACATTCGCCTGCAGCTGCTCGCGGTGTTCGCCGGCTTCCTCTCCGCCTTTCTCATCTTGTACGCCTGACATGGCCCGGTTCCACTGCCGCTGCCGCCGTTGCGATCGTCGTCGGGTGCTTCTCGACAAGCCGGGCGTGCTGGAGCAGTCGGCTTATCCGGAATGTCTCTGCGGCGCCCGCGACTGGCGCATCGACAAATGGATGATGGAACGCAACGCGGGAAAGACGCGCTGCGACTGCGGCGGTTACTGGTTCCCGCATCGCATGGGCTGCTTTTACTGCTGGCATCGCAAGGATGGCAGCGACCGATTGCCGGGGCACCCTGATTTCTGGACCCGCGATATGACGCAGGAGCAACACGACGCGCTCGTTGCACAGCATCGCGCGGATTTGCAAAAAGCCGATTTCCCGTTCGAGGCGGCTGCGTAGGAGAAGACATGGCAAAGAATTCCATCGACGCATACGGCGCGCGCGGCAAGAGCAACGTGCTGTATTTCGATCCCGAAGACCTGGTGCTGATCACCGATCCGGATCACCCGCTGTACGACCGGCGCGTGCACCTGCCGCCCGACGAACCGACCGTTCGCAACATCATGGCGCTCGGCGTGCTCGAGACGATCCTGATCCACAAGGATCCGGAGACGGGCGAGGTCATCGTGGTGGATGGCCGGCGGCGCGTGATCAATGCGCGCGAGGCGAATCGCCGCCTGTACGACCTTGGGAAAGAACCCATTCTCGTACCAGCGCTGCCGAAGCGCGCGGAGAAGGGAACGCTCGCCGGGATGATGGTTTCCGCGAACGAGATCCGGCGACAGGACACGCCGATCAACCGCGCCGAGAAGATGCAGCGCATGCAAGACACCGGTCACGACGAGGAAGCGATCGCGATCCACTTCGGCGTCGATCCGCAAACCGTGAAGCAGCAATTGCGGTTGCTCGAGTGCTGCGCCGACGTGCGCAACGCGCTCGAAGCCGATCAGATCACGGTCACCGCGGCGTTGCGCCTTTCGAGGATGACGCCCGACCAGCAGCGGGCGAAGGTCCGCGCGCTGATCGCCGCAGCGGAAGGCAAGGTCGGGCACGCGCGAGCGCGTGCGCAGCGCGCGGTGCTGTCGTCCGGCCCCCGGATGAAGACGCGCGCGGAGATTGTGCGCGAGCTGGAGCAGAGCAAGGGCGAGCGCGCCGAAGCGCTGCGATGGGTGCTCGGCGGCGTTGCCGAGCCTGTCCAGACTGTCGACCACCGCCAGATGTCCATCGAGGAGACCGCCTGATGTCGTTCCACCTTACCAATCAAGCCTGGGACGTCGAGCTCCGCTCGAACCAGAAGATCGTGCTCCTTGCCCTGGCACATCTCGCCGTGCAGTCGACTCGCGTGTGTGCGCCAACGGTGCGCAAGCTCGCGTTCATGTGCGGGCTGTCCGATAGCGGCGTGCGCGACCAGCTGAAGCAGCTCACCGACGCCGGCTTCGTGGAGTCGACGGTAATCGATGGCGAGCCCCACTACCGCGTCACCGTGGGACAGCTGAAGTGATCGAATCAGTCATCAAGCCACGTCGGCCAAAGGCAGATGGGTGGAAGTTTATGGGACCGGCGTCGCCCGAAGCGACGCTCGGCTACGAGGGCGAATGCTGGTTCCACCGGGCATCGTGCCTGTTCGCGATCAGCGCCGTCGAGGTCGCTGCGCCGGAGGGCGGCGTCAGCAAGGGCCCCGAGTATCACGTCAGCATCAGCCGTCAGACGCTTGCCGGCCCGGCGCGCTGCACGAGCGCTGATGCTGTCTTCGTTCTGGCCGCGTTCGATCTGCTCGATGCCGAAGAGGACAACCACGTGCCGAACGGCCTCGTGCGCAATTTCTGGCGGCCGGTGGCGGAACCGCTGATCGGACTCGAATGCGCATGCAAGGTTGACGAGCCAGCCATCGTCGAGGACAAGGGCGATTTCGTGTGGAGAGGCGTCACGCGATGAAGCTTTCGGAATTCCTCGAAAACGTCGGCCATCCGGTCGCCTATTACCCGGCGCTCGCCGGCCCGCTGGGAGGCGTGAACGCCGCGGTGCTCTTCTGCCAGCTGTACTACTGGTCGAAACGCTCGCCGGACGAGCGTGGTGTCCACAAGACCGTCGAGGAGCTGCGCGCCGAGACCGGCATGTCTCGCGCAGAGCAGGAGACCGCGCGCAAGGCCCTGAAGGCACGCGGCGTCCTGTCGGAGCTGCACATCCGCCTCGAGCACAAGATGTTCTACAAGCTCGATCTGGACGTCCTGGAACGCCTGATGGAGGCGCGTGCGAACAGCCCGGAACAGGGCGACGAGTCCGAACGCGAGAAAGTCTCTTTCCCGAAAGCGAGAAAGTCGCTTTCGGGAAAGCGGGAATCTGACGTTCGGGAACGCGAGAATCCAGCGTTCGCGAAAGCGGGAAACAGTGATTCGGGAACGCGGGAATCCAGCGTTCCCGAAGCGGCGATTCCCGCTTTCGTTAACGAAGGAAAGACTACTACAGAGACTACAGCAGAGAAGAACCCCCTTACCCCCTTGTCGCCGGCTGCGCCGACGACGAGTGTCGGCTTGAAAGGCGAAAGCAAGCTCACCCCGTTCGAGCGATGGTGGGACGCATGGCCGCGAACGCCACGACGCGTTGCGAAGGCTGAATGCGAGAAGCGCTGGCGGCGCGCGGGCCTCGACGAGCACGTCGAGGTGATCGTCGCCCATACGCTTGCCATGAAGCTGACGCAGCCGTGGCGCGACGGCTACGAGCCGGCGCCGCTCACGTACCTGAACCAGCGGCGCTGGCAGGACCCGCTTCCGCCGACCGAAGCCGAGGCCGCTGCGGAAGCTGCGGATGCCGAATGGTGGTCGTCGGCGGAAGCCGTCGAGCAGCACGCGGCGCGGATCGGCTTTCGTGCCCGTCACGCCGACGAGCCGACGCCGGCGTACCGCGTGCTTGTCGCGAAAGCGAGCGGCCGCGGCCCATGGATCGATTTCGTTCTCAAGCACGCCGAGAAATCCGGCTCCCAACGGTTCTACGAATGGGTGCGCGCGCAGCTCGGCGAAGAGCTGCTACCCACGGACGACTACGCATCATGAACGAACAAACCCGCTATCGCTCGGAAGACGGCGGTCCCGTCGTTTGCGCCGATTGCAAGTTCGGTCACTACGCTCATCCGTTCGGCGAGCCCCGCGCGTGCCGTCATCCGCTTGCGGCGAAATCGCGCGATCGCATCGACGGATTCCTTCCTACGTGCGCGTTCATGCGCGGCATGCGGGCCCCGTGTGGGCCGGATGGAGACCTTTTCGAACTCGCGCCATTCCTGCTGGAGCAAAAGGAGCAGCGGGACGGCAAGGGAGTTTTGCGCCGCATCTGGCGCGCTATCACCGCGAGGGTGACCGCATGAAAGTCAGCGACCTGATTTGTGATCCGCTCGATTACTGGGTCGGCCGCGCCGAACTGGAAGAGTTCAAGGGACGACGTCTCGATGCTGAAGTGATTGCAGCAGTAAAGGCAAAACTCGGCACGGATCTGCCGTATTGGCCATCGCGCGACGGGCGTATTGGCGGCCGGATCATTGAACGCGAGCGGATCGCGACTTACGCCGAAGGCGACGAATGGGTCGCGCTGTGGCGGCCGGAAAGCTGGCCCGACGGCGCGCTTACGACGGACGGTCCGACGGCTGTCGGCCCGACAGCCCTCATCGCAGCGATGCGCTGCTATGTCAAGTCGAGATACGGCGACGAGGTGCCGGCATGAAGGGCACCATTCTCGCCGGCGCGCGCTGCAGATCTCTCCGGAGTCCGATCTCGAAGCTTACGCGCTTGGCCAGTGGTCCCGGCCGCAGGACGCAGCCGTGAGCTTCATCATTGTCCCAATCTCACTCGAAGAGGCGAACGCCTTCGTCGCCGAGCACCACCGGCACCACGCGCCCGTGGTCGGCCATAAGTTCAGCATCGCGGTCGCCGAGGACATGATGATGGGCAGAGACGACTGCACCGGCATCTGCGGCGTCGCAATCGTCGGCCGCCCGGTTGCGCGCGGCAACGATGACGGCTGGACGCTCGAGGTAACGCGCTGTTGCACGGACGGCACGCGCAACGCGTGTTCCGCGCTGTATGGCGCGGCGTGGCGCGCTGCTCGCGCGCTCGGTTACGCGCGGCTCATCACCTACACGCTTCCGGCAGAGGGCGGCGCGAGCCTCCGTGGTGCAGGCTGGCGTCTCGTCGGCATCCGCGGAGGCGGCAACTGGAATACGCCCGCTCGGCCACGCGTCGATACGGCTGCTCATCTCCAGGGGCAGAAGTCGCTGTGGGAGGCGACGTGAGCAAGGGAACCATCCGCCTGCCCGAGAGCGCGATCTCCGACGGCCGAATCGGCACCGCTCGCGTTCTTGGCGCATCGGTCAGCGGCGCGCGCATTGCGCCGGTCGCGATTGCATCGGCCGCGCCGTCGCCGGTCGAGCGCATGCAGCAGCTCGGCCGCCTGCCGACTGGGCGCATGAACAAGACGGAAGCCGCCTATGCCGCCGTGCTGGCGGCGCGCCTTCATGCCGGCGAGATCCTCTGGTTCCGATTCGAGGCGCACAAGCTGCGTCTCGCCGACAACACGTTCTACACGCCCGATTTCACGGTGATCACCGCCGCCGGCCAGACCGAATACCACGAGGTCAAGGGCCGATGGACGGACAAGGCCCGCGCGAAAACGAAGATCGCCGCCGACCAATACCCATATCGATTCATCGCGATTCAACGTGACGGCCGTCATGGCTGGCGCGTCGAAGATCTCACCGGCCGCCGCTGGTGACAACCTCAACCAGGAGCAGGAAATGACAAAGGTACGAGCGAAGTTCAAGGTGACGCTGCTGAGCCAGCGCGAGCACTGGGACAAGCAGAAAGGGCCGATCCACGACATCCAACTGCAGCCGGTGACGTCGGGTTCGAGCGATAACGAGCGCTTCTATGCCGCGACCCCGGCTGGCCAGATCTCGCTCAGTACCGTGAACGACGACGCGGCGCGCCAGTTCCGCCTCGGCGAGGAGGTCTATGTCGACTTCTCGCCCGTGGATATCGACGCGGTCGCAGGCGACTGACGGGGGGCGCGCGCATGCGACTCTACCTCGCTGGCCCGATGACTGGCTATCCGGAGCTCAACTTTCCGTCGTTCCACGCCGAGGCTAAGCGCTTGCGCGCGCTCGGCTTCGAAGTGGTCAACCCGGCCGAGATCAATGCTGACATGTCGATGGCGTGGCGTGAATGCATGAAGGCCGACATCCGCGAGCTGCTGACGTGTGACGGCATCGCGATGCTCGCCGGCTGGGAGCAGTCGAAGGGTGCCCGGCTGGAGCATCACATCGCGCTGGCACTGTCCCTGCCGATCTTCAGGTCGACCGAGCTCGTCGAATTCATGGAGCGTAGGCAGCAATGCGCTTGACGTTCATCGTCCCGGACGAGTTCAAGGTGTACGGCATCGAGCAGCGCGAACGGCCGCCGTGCGTCGTCGAGCTGGAAGTCACGGAGCTGACCAGGATGCGCTCCAGCGGCCCATGGATGCGCCACCGCGCCCGGCGGCGAATCCGTTCCACGTCATATATCGCCTACGCGCGCCTGCCTGGCTGGATCGAGGCGCCGCCAGGGTGGCCGCGTCGGGACGGCGGCGCGGTCGAGTTGAGCGTGCCGGGGAATTTCAACCGCAAGGTGGCGTTTCCGGCCTTCCCGGATGGCGTCGACCACCTGCGCCTCACGGCCGAGGGCTGGACATGCTGAAGCGCTCGAAGCCGCTCGCTCGAAAGACGCCGCTCGCGCGCGCTGGATTTACGAAGAAATCGAAATCGCCGTTCAGCACGCTCGCGCGCGCATCGACTCTGAAGCACCGCACGGCGATCAAGAGCCGGATCCGCAAACCGACGGTCGAGGAAGGCTCGAAATACCTCGCTGCGTGCAAGGGCCAGCCCTGCTACCTGAACGTGATGTGCCCGTGGACGGACTGGGCCGACCCGACCGTCGTCCCGGCTCACTCGAACCAATCGAGACACGGGAAGGGCATCGGTCTCAAGGCGAAACACGAATTCACGCTGCCTGCGTGCCTCGCATGCCACACGTGGCTCGACCAGAGCGGTGCGCCGTTGGAAAGGAAAGCGGCCGCGTTCGACGCCGGATTTGCTCGATGGAAGCCCGTCCGCGATCGCCGGATGGGGAAGTCGGAACCACAGGAGAACCACGATGAGTAAGCGTCCGCCTCGCGACTGCGATTGGTCCGCTGCGGAGAAGGCGCGTCTGCGCTACTGGTGGAAGAAGCCCGATCCCATCAAGACCTGGGTGGACAAATTCCCCGGACGCACGCAGGGCGCCATAGAAGCGAAGGCGCACGAGATGCGCCTTCCGAATCGTCACACGACAGCGCGGCCGCTGTTCGCGGAAAACACGACCGGTGCTCGTATTCGCGACGCGATCATCGCATCGCCATCGACGCGCGCGCAGCTCGAGGCACTGAAGATCGCTTCGCCGTCGACGATATGCCGATTCATCCGCATGCATCGCGCGTCGATGCATATCCACGGCTACGCCGAGCGCTCCGGCTCTGACGGCTATGCCGCCGAGATATGGGCATGGGGTGAGGGCGTGGATGCACCCCGTCCGAAGACCGTCTCGAAAGCCGAGGCGGCGATGCGGTACTACCGGAAGAAATCGAGAAGCGTTCGCTGGAAGCGCGAAGAGGCGGCGCGCCAGCGCGAGCGGTATCACGCGAAGAAGGGAAATCTGCTGCGCGGCGAGCGCCCGATGCGGGATGAAGCCGCGATCGCGCTGTTCGGTGAAACCGGCACCGCGAGCGCGAGCGAATGAGCGAACTGCGGAAATGGGAATACGGCGACCCGTTGAAGGTTCTCGAACGCCGCGAGGGCTATCGGTGCACCGGCTGCGTGCACAGCGTCGAACGGCGCGATCCCTTCGGCGGCGCGCGGATGGTGTGCCGGAAGGGCAGGAAATATGGACAACGCTGCATGAAATTTGAGGAAAAGCGAAATGACTGAAACGACCGAGAAACTGTTCCGCACGCCCGAGGCCGCGCTGATCTTCGCGTTCAACTACAGCATGCAGCAGCAGGATCGGCCCGCGATGAACCGCCTCGCGATGCCGGCGGGGCGGCGCGGGATCGGCTTGGCTGGCCTGGACGGCGCCGGCCAAGGCGGCATGATCCTGCGCGAGCTGGATCCGCTCACGAACTCGGAACTGGCGGCGTTGCTCGGTCGATACGCGCCCCGTTCACGACCGTGCGCATGCGGCAGCCCCTGCTGTTCGAAGCACAAGCCGAATCCCGAGTGGGAGGCTGCAATTCGCCATCTCGAGCAAGAGGCGTTGTCGCTGTTCTCCGGGCACATCGTGCAGTATCGGTTGCGGCGGCGGCTGGTCGAGAAATCGCTCGGCACCAAGATCGAATTGAAGGCGCTCGCGAGGGAATGTGGTGTCAGCGAAAACACGGCGGCGGCGCATTGGAAGATCATCCGTGAGTGGATGGAAGGTGTATCCGGCCGCCGGAACGGCAAAGCGAAGCGAGAGCGCGCCGAGTATGCGGATGTTGACGTCAGCGATCCGCATATCGAAACGGTCGATGGGCTGCTGTCGCGCGCACGGAAGCGGGCAGACAGTATCCTCTCCGCACTTCCGTTCATCGGCGCTTGACACTTGCGGTTTTCGACCGCAGAATAGCGCTCAATCTGACACTGTGAGTCAGTGCGCCTAAAGCCCCGCCGGCATGCCGAGCGGGGCTTTTTCGTTTTCGACGTGTCTCCTCCATGCGGTGATGTTGGCCGCTTGCCCGCTATCTGGCGGGCTTCTTTATTCATGCGGTGCGGCGGGGCGACTCGTCGGCCGTGGCGGACCAGTCCACGATGAGCAAACCGAAATCCAAGAGCCATGCGGGCTCAGGCGGCCCGCGTCTCGGCGAGATTGTCATCGTGCGCACGCCGTACTTCGTGCGGCCGATCGTAGGCATTTGCATCTGCATCTACGAGGACGAGCCCGTCGAGATCGCCGTTCAGGTATTCCCGGTCGGCCGAGATCCGTTGCAGATCCCGTCAATCCCGTATTTCGATGCGGAGCCGGACAGCGCAATCCGGTCTGCGGCATGGCCGGCGTTCTGACGATTCGCGTTACGTCGAACGCTCGCGACGTCTATCGGGGCCTCAATGATCTGGTGCGGAAGCAACTGCCGTTTGCGATCGCGCAGGGCATCAACCGCACTGCACAGCGTGTCGCTGAAGCGGAAGTAAAGAACCTCGAGGACACGCTGGACAATCCGTCACCGTTCACGCGGCGGTCGGTCGGTATCAAGCGCGCGCGCAAGAACGACCCGACGGCAGTCGTGTTCATGAAGGACATCGCGGCCAGCTATCTCCAGCCGTACGAGGTCGGTGGCGTGCACAAGCTAAACAGCCGCGCGCTGCTGAATCCGAAGAACATCCGCCTCAATCAGTACGGGCAACTGCCCCGCGGCACGCTCGCGATGCTGAAAGGCAGACCCGACATTTTCATCGGCGCCGTTAAGACGGCTTCCGGGGAAACGATCAACGGCGTGTGGCAGCGGCCGACCAATACTGCGAGGGTGTCTTTGCTGAACGCTCGCGGAAAGCGGTTGGGCAAGCTGAACAAGCTGGATGCGAGCAAGAACAACGGTCGAGGTCAGCTGAAGTTGCTGATCCGGTTCGGTGACGCGCTGCCGGTGAAGAAACGATTGAACTGGGGCGCGCGGGCGCGGCAGATCGTGGACCGCTGGATCGACCGTGACATGCAGGACGCGCTCGCCGCGGCGATGAAAACGTCCCGGTAGGGAGACGGGAGGAAGGTCACCCGGTCACCCCGGACCCCACCCCCCCCTGGGGGCGGGTCCTTCCTGGAGGGGGCGATAACGCGGGCATTGCGCGCGCGCGTTTTTCCCGTTCCTTTGACCAAAAAAAACACGTTACACGTTACACGCTATGGCGGCATCGAATGCGGCTCAAAGGCGCGCCGCGCCTAGCGATGCGGGTGTAACGCGACGCGGTGCGAAACCGCAAGGGAAGGGCAAAAGCGTTACACCGGTCGGTACGGACGGCGCGATCGGAAAGGCAGCGCTCGCTGAAGCGCTCGGGTGGACCCGGCCGAAGCTGGACCGTCGCATCGACAGCGACGAGTCGTTTCCGATCCTGAAGCGAGGGACGCGCGCCGGCGGATGGGAATTCGACCTAGCCGCGGTGAAGGCGTACCTGGCCGGCGAGACGGGTGGCGCGGTGCGCGCGACAACACGCGGAACGGCGCGCGCTTCGACCGCGCAATCCACCGGAAACCCGTATCCGGATGCTCGATACGTTGTGCTTCCGCCGGCGAGCGCGGTGCCGCCGGCCGGTGTGGAACCGGTTGTGCACAGCGGCGAGCAATCGGCTCGGCAGCGGCGCGATGCCGTTCAGGCCGAGATCCTAGAGGACAAGCTGCGACGCGATCGCGGCGAGCTCGTGCAGGCCGAGGTGATGCGTCAGGTGCTCACGAAGATGCTCGTGCACCTCGGTAAAGGTATGGATCGACTTTCGGATCAGGTGGTGGAGAAGCTTGGCTTGCCGGAAGAGAACGCGGAGATCATCCGTGAGCTGACCGACGACCTCCGCACGACGATGGTCGACGAGCTGAAAGTGCTGTTGGGTCCCGATGCTTGAGCACGCATACGCTGATGCATATCAGATCGCGCGCGAGTCGCTGGCGGCGTTTATCCCGCCGGCGCGCGAGACCGTCGCTCAGTATGCGGCGCTGAACAGACGCCTGACGAATCAGGGCGGCGGTTACGTCGGGCGATGGCACCACGAGAAGGCGCCGTACCTCGTCGCGCCGATGGAAACGCTGACGCGGCTGGATTACCTGACCACGGTTGTGGTCGGGCCTGGGCAGTCCGGGAAAACCGAGATCGCCCAGAACTGGATGTTGAAGTCGGTCGCCAACGACCCGGGCGACATGCTCTGGTACATGCAGACCGATCCGGGCCTCGAGGCCTTCGTCAAGAGCCGGATCAACACCCAGATTGATGGTCACGCCGAGATGAAGATGAAGCTCGGCACGCGACCGGTAGACGACTCGCTGCACTTCAAGCGGTTCGATGGGATGCGCGTCGAGTTTTTGTCGGCGGCGCACAACAACCTCATCAACAAGTCCGCACCGCGGATCGTCGCCGACGAGGTGGATGCATACCCTGAATCGCTCGGCGACATCAAAGCGCTGCTCGATGTGCGCCGCCAGACCTTCGGCCGGCAGTCTATGTTGCTCGCGATGAGCCACCCGGACCGTGCACGTGGCCTGATCCCGGAGCGGGATTGGACCGCAGGGATCATGGCGATGTACGGGGACAGTGACCGTCGCGTCTGGTATTGGCCGTGTCCACATTGCGGGGCCTGGTCGAGTCCGGTGCCGATCGCTGCGCGCTACATGGCGCTCCATTACCCCGAGGACGGCACGCTTGATGAGGTGGAGCGCGAGGCGCGGCTGATGTGTCCGGTGAACGGCTGCCTGATCGAAGATCGCCATCGGCGCGCGATGAACCTCGCGGCGTATCGGTCCCCGTTCGGCGGTTGGGTAGGAGACGGTCAGGAGATCTCGCAGGACGGTGTCGTGACCGGCGAGCTGGTCGCTCGTAAGAGTGCAGGCTTCTGGATCGTCGGGGCGATGTCGCCGTTCGTCCTGGGCGGCATTGGCGGTCTGGCGCGCGCGAAGGTGAAGGCCGAGCGCGAGTACGAGGTCAGCGGCGACGACCTGACGCTGCGTCAGGTGACCGTGAAGCAGTTCGGGTTTCCATATGCGCCGAAGCGCGGTGTAGGTTCGATCGACGCCAACGTACTCGCTGAGCGTGCGGAGCGCGAGCTGAAGCTGGGTGTCGTGCCGGACGGTGTGCGCTTCATGACCGCCTTCATTGATATCCAGATCGCACACTTCGACTGGTTGGTGCGCGGATGGGGCGTCGGCGGCGAAAGCTGGATCATCGATCGCGGGCGTATCGCGGGGGATCCCGCCACGTCGGCTGCCGATTGGGATCAATTGCTCGAGCTGATCGCGCGTACGTATCCGCTCGCAGACGGCAGCGGCCGGCATATGCCGATTCGTGCCGTCGGATTCGACAGCGGCGGCTCCCCTGGGGTCACGCAGCAGGCATACGCCGCTTGGACGCGCTGGCGCAAGTCGGAAAAGCGCGTGCGGCTTATCGGCAAGATCTCGGGCCGCGATGCGTGGACAGTGCTGCCGACGAAGGGAGCGAAGACGCTCGAGGCACCGAAGCTGATCGTCAATTACCCGGACACCGGTCGGCAGGCGAACAAGGTGGCGGCGCGTGGTGCAGTTCCTGTCGCACAGTTCAACCCGAATAGCTTCAAAGACGACCTGATGGGGCAGCTGCAGGGGGCCGAGCCGGGCAACTGGTACGTGCACTTCCCGTACGATCTTCGATCGCCAGAGGAACCGCACGTATGGTTCGAGCAGCTGACGTCGGAAACGCGCCAGAAAAACGGACGCTGGGAAAAGCTGGTCTCCGGACGTCGGAACGAAGCTCTCGACCAACTTGTCGGGACGCACGTTGTCGCGCACCTGCATGGTCTGTCGAAGATCGACTGGGAGAAGCCGCCGTCGTGGGCTGCGCCCTGGGACACGAACACCTCGATTCTCAGCGGCCCAGTTTCGCCGCAACCGGTCGATCCTGCGCCAGTCGGCGCATCGCCGAAACAGAAGTCCTCTGCCGTTCTCAAGTACCGATAGCCAATGGCCACTACCGATCCCACATCGCCGCTGTATGGGCTGACCGACACGCAGCTGCAATCGATGCTGGCCGCCGCCCAAAAAGCCTATGCGGATCTGCGCAGTGGCAACAAGGTCGTTTCGGTGTCGTACGCGCAGGGCGGAGGGTCGCGAAGCGCGACCTTTCAGCAAGCTGATATGGCGGCCCTTCGCATGTGGATTCTCGACCTGCAGAAGGCGCTCAATCCCGCGCTGCAAATCAACCGCCGCCGCTACATCCGGCCGATATTCTGATGACGAAAAAGCCCGTACTCGTCGACTCGCGCGGTCAGCCTTTGCGACGCGCGAGCGCTGAGTACCCGAACGGCATGCCCATGCAAAGCGGCGTAGGTCGGTGGTATTTCCCCTACGAGGCCGCGGACTGGCAGACGCAGGAAATGGGCGCTTGGCTGCCGTGGATACGGTCGCCGGACGCCGAGATTACGCAGTTTCGCGACCGGATGGTCGCGCGTGCGCGCGATCAGATTCGCAACGACGGGCGCTCGTCCGGCGGCGTCACTCGGATCCTCGACAACACGGTCGGCGCTGCGCTGCGCTTGATGGCGAAGCCCGACTATCGAGCCCTGCGCTACATCAGCGGCGCGGCGTTCGATGTGAAGTGGGCCGCCGAATTTCGCAGTGAGGTTGAGGCGCGCTGGCGCCTGTACGCAAACGACCTCGGTCGGTACAACGACGTCACACGCATGCTCACGGTGTCGCAGCAGATGCGGCTGGCGTTGCGCCACAAGCTGATCGATGGCGAAAGCCTGATCGTCACGTACTGGATGCCCGAGCGCGTCGGCCGCGGGGCGGCGCGCTACGCGACGGCATTTCTCGTCGTGGACCCCGATCGGCTGTCGAATCCGATGCAGATGGTCGACACGAAGCACCTTCGTGGTGGTGTGGAGATCGACGACAACGGGGTGCCGCTCGCGTATCACATCCGGCGGGCGCACCAGAACGACTGGTACAACGCGGTCGAGAGCATGGAATGGGAGCGCGTCGAGCGTGAAGATGAGGACGGCTGGCGCCGCGTCATCCACGACTTCGAACAAGATCGCGCCGGCCAGCACCGGGGCGTGAGCGCGTTCGCCCCTGTTCTCGCGCACGCCAAGATGCTGGCGCGCTACTACGGCATCGAATTGCAGGCTGCAGCCATCGCGGCCGCCATCGGTACGTATGTCACCAGTCCCTATGACCCGAACGAGGTACAGGAAGCGCTTGGCGAGGACCGCGAGCTGGGCTTTTACCAGGCGCTTCGCGCACGGTGGAACGATGAGCGCCCCGCGATGTTCAACGGCTCGCGCATTCCTGCGCTCGCGCCAGGCGAGGACATCAAGACGGTCGCCGCGGCGCATCCGCACAGCGGATTCGTCGATTTCGCACACGAGATGCTGGGCGCGATCTCGACGCAACTCGGGATCTCGATCGAGCAGATGACCGGCGACTGGACGCGCACGACGTATTCGAGCGCTCGCGGGGCATTGCTCGAAAGCTGGAAAACCCTCGTGCGCCGGCGACTCGAGTTCTCGGCGAACACGGCCACGCCGATGTACTCGGTCTGGCTGCGAGAAGAGATGGAGCGTGGCGAGCTTCCGCTGCCGAACGGCGCGCCGGACTTCCTCGAGGCTGAAACGGCTTACGCCGCTTGCTCATGGCTCGGGCCCGCACGCGGATGGGTCGATCCGGTGAAGGAACCGCAGGGCGCGATCCTGAAGATGGACGGCGCCCTCACAACGCTTGAGCAGGAAGCTGCAGAACAGGGTTTCGACTACGAAGAACTGATCGAGCAGCGCGAGCACGAAATCAAGGAATTCCAGCGACGCGGCATTCCGCTCCCTGCATGGGGCGGGGCGGAGGTCGCGACGCGTTCCGACGAACCGCCCCCGGAGCCACAGGCAGCATGAACTTTCCGCATCTGGCTACGCGCCTATTCAACGTCCCCATCGCGATCACGCCGCATAAGGCAGAGATCGTCATGGCTGCGCTCGCCGACCGCCTGGGCATTACGCAGTTGTTCCGCCCGGATGGCCACGTGATCGCGCTGGCCGGCGGCGGCGCGCAGGCGTTTCTCTCCGACATGGGCGCGGAGGACGGGCCCGTCGACATGCGTCCTTATGACGTCTGGGAAGGCGTTGCGCGCATTCCGATCCAGGGGACGCTAGTGCACAAGCTCGGGACGCTTCATCCCTGGTCTGGCATGACGGGATATGACGGCATTCGGTCCCTGCTGAGCCTAGCAATGGAGGACCCGGAAGTCCGCGCGATCGTCCTGGATATCGATTCTCCCGGCGGCGAGGTGGCCGGCTGCTTCGACCTGACTGATGCGATTTACGAGGCGCGCGAGGAGAAACCGATCTGGTCGATTTTGAGCGAGAGCGCCTATTCCGCCGCCTATGCAATCGCCAGCGCGAGCGATCGGATCATCGTGCCGCGCACGGGCGGGACCGGCAGTGTCGGCGTGATCTGCATGCACGTCGATTTCTCGAAGGCGCTCTCGCAGGCGGGTATCGACGTCACGCTGATCCATTACGGCGACCGCAAGGCTGACGGGAACGAGTATTCCCCGCTGTCGAAGGATGCCCGCGCGCGCATCCAGGCCGATGTCGACGCAATGGGCGAACTGTTCGTCGAGACCGTGGCGCGAAATCGCGGTCTTACCGCCGCCCGCGTGCGCAGCACGCAGGCCGGCACGTTCCTTGGCGCCGCTGGCGTCGAGGTTGGCTTCGCCGATGCCGTCATGGCACCGGACGATGCACTTGCCAGCCTGCTCGCTGAGCTCGGCTGATTCAACCAACCATCAGGAAATTGTCATGAGCAATGTGCTTCGCAGCATGATGGGGCGCGCCGGGCTGTCGTTCGGCCACCTCGCAAAGGTCTCCACGCGTTCGGCGCGGGCGGAGGAAAACGACAGTGACGATCAGGACGATCGTGACGACCGCGACGACAGCGGCAAGGGTAAGAAGGGGCGGCGTGCGGAATCGGACGACGGCGACGATGACGGTCAAAACCGCGACGACGGCGACAGCAAGCGCGGGTCGCGTGCCGAGGGTGACGACGGTGACGATCAGGACGATCGTGACGACCGCGACGACAGCGGCAACGGCAAGAAGGGCCGGCGCGCTGAATCGGACGACGGCGACGACCGGGACGACGATGACGACGAACGCGCCGAAAACGACGACGACGACGAGGAAGAAATGCGCGGCAAGAGCGCGGTGGCCAAGGCTCGCCGTCGCGAGCGTGCACGTTGCGCCGCGATCTTCGGCTGCAAGGCCGCGGGGAAGAATCCCGTTCTGGCGGCGAACCTCGCGTTCAACACGTCCATGACGCGCCGGCAAGCGATTCGCGTGTTGAACGAAACGCCGGCGCCGCAAGCATCGTACGGTGCGCGACGCAACCCGAATCTCGGCACCGGCGCGGAGCACTCGCCGACCCGCGAGCAGGCAGTAGCTGCGAGCTGGGATCGCGCGTTCGCGCGCGCCCGCGGCGCACGGTAAGTCTCGAGCTCAACCCTTCTTCAAGGAACAGGAATCATGGGACAGACTCCTCTCATCGAGAACCGCCATGCTGGCGGGTTTCTCGTCAGCGAAGCACGCGGCCACCGCTCGCGCGATGCGGTCGTCCTGGGCGGCGGCGTGAAGATCCTTGCCGGCCAGGTCCTCGGCTTCAAATCGGGCGGCGTCGCAGTCGCCGCGGCGGCGCCGGCGAACACCGGCAATGGTGCGATCACGATGGACGCGTCGACCCCGGTGCTCGCCGGTGCGCAACTCGGCGTGTACAAGGCGGTTTGCACGGCGGCCGCCGCGAACGGCGGGACGTTCCAGGTGACGGACCCGGCCCACAACAACATCGGCAATGCGACGGTCGGAACGGCGTTCAGCAACCAGATCAAGTTCACGATCGCGGACGGGACGACCGATTTCGTCGTCGGCGACGAGTTCGACATCACGGTCGAAGCGGTCAACGGTGTCTACGTGCCGCTGAATTTTGCCGCGAGTGACGGCACGCAGACTGCTGCCGCGATCTCCTTTGACGTCGTCGATGCCACGGTCTCCGACAAGGTCGGCACTGTCGTGATCCGTGACGCTGAAGTGAACTCGGGCGAACTGATCTGGCCTGCCGGCGCAACGGCGTCGCAGATCGCTGGCGCGAGCGCGCAGCTCGTCGCGGTGGGCATCATCCCGCGCTGAGCCTCTTCCGCCGCAAATTTTCCCTTTCCGTATTGTCCTCTTGGCCGCGCAAGCGGCCATTATTTTTTTCTGGAGCCGATAATGGCCAGCTTGGACGTATTCCATCAGGACGCTTTCACCACCATCCAGCTCACGGCAGCGGTCGACAAGTACCCGTATCAGCCGCAGGGCCTCGGTGAGCTGAACATTTTCGACGATGAGCCGATCCGCACGACCGCGCTCGCCGTCGAGCAGCGCCAAGGGCAGCTCGTCATCATTCCGACCACGCCGCGTGGCGCCGAAGGCGTGCAGCGCGTGACGGAACAACGCCAGGCCCGGTACTTCGACGTGCCGCGGCTGATGCATTCGGACACGATTTACGCGAACGAAATCCAGAACATCCGCGCGTTCGGCACCGAGTCCGAACTGATGCAGGTCCAGGTCGAAGTGGCGCGCCGTATGTACGGTCCGACCGGTATTCTGCGAAACATCGAGTACACGTGGGAGTACCACCGACTCGCTGCCGTCCAAGGCATGCTGCTCGATAAGGATGGATCGGTGATCTACAACTGGTTCGACGAGTTCGGTATCACTCCGCCGGCCGAAATCCCGTTCCACCTGAATGCGCAGACGCAAAACACGCTGCGGCCGATCATCAACGGCATCCGGCGCTCCATGGCGCGGAAAGCGCAAGGCGCGTTCACGCCGAACACGCGCGTCTATGCGCTGTGCGGCGACGAGTTCTACGACGAGTTCACGAACCACGTCGACGTGATCCGCACGTTCGTCAACTGGTCGGCGGCCGCGGACCTGCGCGACGACAGCCAGGGTGCCGCGTTCGATGCGTTCCCGTTCGCTGGCGTGACGTGGCTCAACTATCGCGGTTCGGACGACAACTCGACGATCAAGATCCCGGACGACAAGGTGAAGTTCTTTCCGGTCGGTGCGCCGGGAATCTTCCAGCGCGCGCTTGCGCCGGGTGAATCGTTCGAATGGGTGAACACGCCGGGCAAGCCGACGTATGTGATTCCGATCTTCGATCGTGACCGGAACAGCTGGTGGAAGATGGAGGCGTACAGCTATCCGCTGCACATCTGCACGCGTCCGGAAGTGCTCTTCACCGGCCGCGCTGGCGACTGACCGTGATCGACTTCGACGGAACGCTCAACGCCGCGATCAGCGCGACATTGGGCGACGAGCGCGCTGTCACCTTTCGTCCGAAGGGCGGCGGCGCGTTCCCAGGACTGCTCGGGGTATTTACCCTCATCACCGACCATATCTTCGACGAGAACGGAGACGCGCAGGCCAACATCAACGTTGCGACGTTGGGCATGCAGGCGTCGCAGTTCGCTGCGAAGGGCATCGGTTCCCCAGTCCAGAGCGACGTTTTCGTGATCGACGGGATTTCCTATGTCGTGAAGGACGTCGCGATCGATGGTCTCGGGTGGCTGTACATGGATCTCGGGCTGAAATGACCACTTCGAGCGACCTTCGCGAATTGGCGGTGGACGGGTTGAAGGCGCCGAATGCGACCAGCGCCGGCGCAAACGTCTATTCGCCGCGCACATGGGCGACGTGGGACGGCACGTATCCGATGCTGCTTGTGCAGACCCCCGACGAGAGCGGCGCAGGGTGGGGGCCGCACGGGGCTCCCGCGTTTACCGTGACGACGACGGTTCGGATTACCGCACGCGCGCAGGCAGCTGCACTGGCGGATGACGCGGCGGCAGCAGCGGTCGAGGAGCAGCTGGAAGTGATGCGCGAGCAGATCAAAGCGGCAGTTATCAACTACCCGCCGATCATGAGCCTCCTGTCGCAGTTTCCGTCGTTTCGATCGTCTATCCACGTGCCGCGCGACGGCCAATCGCCGATCGGCGAGATGGTGCTCGAGATCGAGATGGAGCATGTGCAAGGGCCTGAGGACTTTTTCCAGCCGCCTGCGGTTCCGTTCGAAGAGCTCGATTTGACCATCAAGATGCCGGACGGTACGACCGAGCCCGGGATGATCATCGAAATGCCGCAAACCTGAGCGCGCGAGCGCATACGGAGAACCTCATGTACGTCAAACCCGCACCCGGCATCGTATTACGCGATCCGATCACGAAGCGACTGCTGTCCGCCGAGTCGGTGGACGGAATCGTCACCGAACTGGTGCCCGCGCAGGGCTTGAAGGTCGACGACAACGATATGTACTGGGTCCGTCGCGTTCGCGATGGGGATGCGGTACTTGTCCCGCAGACCGCCCCGAGCGCAGCGACGACGCAGACGGCTGCCTCGTCGTCCCAGAAGTCCGGCAGCTGAACCAATCTCCTCCCAGATGAAACCCCGCCTCGGCGGGGTTTTTCGTTTCTGGGCCCCGATTCGAACCGGAGCCAGTGAATGACTATCTCGTTCCCGAACATCCCGCAAAACCTGCGGGTTCCGCTCTTCTACGCGGATATCGATCCGAGCAAAGCGAACACCGGACAGCAAACGCAACGCGCCCTGATCATCGGCCAAATTCTGGCCAGCGGCACCGGCACGCCCGGCACGCCCCAGATCTCCCAAGGTGTCTCGGATGCGAAAGATGTGGGTGGCCAGGGCTCGATGCTCGCGCTGATGACGGCCGCCTATCGCAAGCGCGACTCGTTCGGTGAGGTGTGGTACCTGCCGCTCGCCGACGACGTGGCGTCCGTCGCAGCTACCGGCAGCATCAACTTCACATCCGCACCGACCGCGACCGGCGTGATCTCGCTGTACATCGGCGGTCAACTGGTGTCGGTTGTGGTGACCTCGACCATGACCGCCGTCCAGGTTGCCGCTGCTGTCGTCGCGCAAATCGGCACGCTTCCGGATCTGCCGGTTACCGCGGCGGTCGATGCGACGACGACGTCGAAAGTCAACCTCACCGCCAAGAACAAGGGTGCGGCCGGCAACGACATCGATATCCGCCTGAACTACGGTGGTGTGCTGAACGGCGAGGCTACGCCGGCCGGGCTGGCCGTCACGATCACGGCGATGGCCGGCGGCGCAACGAACCCGTCGTCGCTCGCAACCGCGCTCGCCAACCTGGGCGATCAGGAGTTCGACTTCATCGCATTTCCGTACACGGATGCGACGTCGCTCAATACGATGCAGTCGTTCCTCAGCACCCAGACCGGACGGTGGAGCTGGGCACAGCAGATTTACGGCCATGCATACGGGGCGTATCGCGGAACGCTCGGCGCGCTCACCACCTTCGGCGTGACGCGTAACGACGAGCACATGTCGCTGCTGGGCTTCAACGATTCTCCGACGCCGAACTGGGTCATCGCGGCCGACCTGACCGCGGCGGTCGCGGTATCCGCTCGCGCCGACCCGGCGCTCCCGCTTCAGACGGTAACGCTCGCGACGATGCAGGCGCCGCCGCTGAAATCGCGGTTCCAACTGACCGACCGCAACACGCTCCTGTACGACGGCATCTCGACGTTCACCGTCGCGGACGACGGGACGGTCGCGATCGAAAACTTGATCACGACTTACCAGAAGAACTCGTTCGGCGATCCGGACGACAGCTATCTGGAAGTCGAGGCCATGAACACGTTGACGGCCGTGCTGCGCCGCTTGAGGTCGATCGTGACGTCGAAGTACGCGCGAAAAAAACTCGCGGCGGACGGCACGCGGGTCCTGCCGGGTACGAACGTCGTAACGCCGTCGATGATCCGCGCGGACCTGATTGCCGAGTACCAATCGATGGAGGATCAGGACGGCTGGGTGCAGGGCAGTAGCGTGTTTGCTCAAGGCCTCATCGTGCAGCAGAACAAGAACAACCCGAACCGGGTGGATGTGCTGTATCCGGCAATCCTGATCGACCAGCTGCGCATCTTCGCGCTGCTGATGCAGTTCAGCAACATCGTGCCGCAGACCTGATTTGTCAGATGACTCACAGCCGCTGAACCCAGCGGCATTTTTTTGATTGGAGAAACGAATGCCTGCTCCGATTGGCCTTCTCGCCGGAACGGCGTCGCTGACGATCAACGGCACGACGTACATGCTCCGGGGCGACTTCAAATACAAGGTCGCCAGCAAAAAGCGCTCCTCCATCTCCGGCATGGATGCCGTGCACGGATACAAGGAAGAGGTTTCGCCGCCGTATATCGCTTTCAACTTGAGCGATTGGGGCGGTATGACCGTGGCCGATATCGCGAACATGACGGACGTGAGCTGCGTTGCGCAGCTGGCGAACGGCAAGACGATCATCGGCCGCGATATGTGGACCGTCGAAGAGCAGGAAGTGGATTCGACGGAAGCGAAATTCGACGTGCGCCTCGAGGGTCCGATGGGCAGCGTCACCGAAAGCCTCCCGAGCTGAACATGGACGACATCAAGATTCTCCGCCTCCGCAAGCCGATCACGCTGAAGGGCGACTCGGTCACCTACGACGCCCTCACGTTGCGCGAACCGACCGTCGACGAGCTCGATCGCAGCGCGAATACGGAGGGCTCGGCGTATGCCGTCAATGCGGCCCTCATCGCGATGGTCGCGGCCGTTCCTCTGCCGGTGGCCCGGCAGCTGCCGAAGACGGAATACGAGGAGGCGGTCGCGTTCCTGTCGGGTTTTACCTGGCAGCCCCCGCAGTCTGGCAGCAGCGCGGGGAACGGCTCGCCGACCTCACCTGGTTCTGGCGCTGGGGACCCCGCGACGCGGGCGGCCTGAAGCTGCGGGAATTCCAGTACTGGTGTGACCAAGCAACGCGCCTCAAAGAGGCCATAGGATCGTAATGGCGAACGTCTTTCGGTTGACGATCACTGCCGTCGACAACGCGACGGCAGTTGCGAAGAAGGTCAATTCGACCATCGCACAGATCACGAAGCCGATCGCCGATGTGCGCGCGTCTGTCGCCGCATTCTCGAAAGAGACGGGGATGGACCGACTCGGCCGCTCGATCCAGAAAGTCGGGATCGCGGCGACTGAGTCGGCGAGGCGCGTTGCATCGATTGCCCCTCCGATCGCAGCGCTCACCAGTATCGGCACGATCGCGGGTGTGGTCGCTCTGGCAACGAGCTGGGGGCGCAACGCGGTGCAGATCGCCAATACCGCATCCGTGATCGGGATCAGCACGACGCAATTGCAGCGGTATCAGGGTGCGGCGCGCATCGCAGGGCTCTCGAGCGATGCGATGACGAATGGCCTGAAGTCGGTCGGCAATGCCTTCGAGGACGCATCCGCCGGCCGTGACAACTTCGTGGCAGGTGTGCTCGCTGACAAGGGGATCGGCATCCATCGGCTCCGCGATGGATCGATCGATACAGCGCGGGCGCTTCGCGACGTCGCGGACGCGGCGGCGAAGATCCAGAACTCGCAAGCCCGCGGAAAATTTTTGGAGATTTTCGGTCTTGGCGATCTCAATCCGATGCTGTCGAAAGGCGGCGCGGCTCTTGATTCGTTCCTGGCGCGTTATGACCAGCTTAACGCGATCATGTCGCCGGAACAGATCGCGCAGGGGCAGCGGTACAACGAAGAAATGATCGCTCTCGACGCCAGCGTCGACCGGCTGAAGAATTCTGTCGGCGCTGCGCTCGCGCCAGCCTTGACACAGGTGGCAGATGCGATGATTCCGATCGCGAACGAGTACGGACCGAAGATCGCGCATTGGATTGAATCGATCGATTGGGGAAAGGTGGCGAACGATACGGAGCAGTTCGTCGACAAGCTCGGGGGCGTTAAAGCGGTCGCAGCAGCAGTTGCCGGAATCACGTTCGCTGCTCCTATCGCAGGCATCGTCAGCATCATTGCGAACCTCACGAGACTCACCACTTTCGTGATTCCGGCAGCGGTATCGGCATTGTCTAGCTTGGGCGCTGCTCCGGTCGCTGCGGCTGGTGCTGGCGCCGTCGCAGGATGGGGCATAGGGAAAGTTCTGCGACCGTTCTATGACGAATACGTCCGAAAGATAACCGGAGGTGACCGGTGGTCGCTCAACGACTACCTGACGGGCACGCATCGTCTGCAGTTGAGCGCGACCGGAGGATACACGCAGGAAGAGCTTGACAGCGTCAAGGATGGCGGCGGAGCGAAGTTGACCCCGAACAGACCGCGAACCACTGCGCCCGCAGTGCCAAGCAGCACGAGTGTGCCCGACGTGTCGACGAGTGTGGCGGACGCATCGGCGACTGGTCGGGGCGGCCGTATGCCGCTGGGCATCCGTACCAACAATCCGCTGAACCTTCTAACGAACGGGCGGCAGCGCGTATATGCGACGCCGGAAGAGGGGCTTGCCGCAGCAGCTTCGAACCTTGTCCGGAACTACAAAGGTCTGTCGATCGCCCAGATTCAGGATAAGTGGACGGGCGGCGCGCGCACCGGTAATACGCCGCAGCAGATCGCGAACTACCGCGCCATCATGACGGCGGCATCTGGCCTCAAGGCAAACGACGTACCGGACCTGTCCAACCCGAGCATGGTCGCGCGACTGATGGTCGGCATGATCCGAGCCGAGAACGGCATGCAACCGTACTCGCCACAGCAGATTGCCGATTCCGCGCTGAAGGGCATGGCCGGCCGGGTCACCGCGCCGGTATCTGCACCCGATTCGATGTTCGCGGCCACGCCGGCGGCGCAACAAACCGATACACCAGCCGTTCAGCCGGCAATCGGTGGAAAAGTGATCGTCGACGTGAACTTCAACGGTGCACCGAAGGGCACGTCCACGCGCGTACGCACGCAAGGGAATGTGGAAGCGTCCGCAAAAATCGGCCACTCGGGGCTGCTTGGAGCGCCAGTATGAGCCTCAGCAACCTGGTCAGTCTCGCCGGAAGCATTGGCGGCGTCGCGCGAGCAGCGAGCGATCTTGCGTCAATTCTCACCGGGCCGCTCGCGGGTTCGTGGTGGGGGGCACTGCGTCAGGCGTCGTACGGCGGTGTTCCGTTTGCAGTGGTTGCCACGAATACTCGCTTCGGCACGCGCAACGTTGTCCATGAATACCCATTCAGGGATGACGCGTGGGTAGAGGAAATCGGCAAGCTTCCGCGGCGGTTCGAAATCATCGGGTTCCTGGTCGAAGACAGCCATGTTTATGGCGGCGGTCCCGTGATCATGCAGCGTGACCGACTCGTGGAAGCGTGCGAGAACGGTGCTCAAACGCTCGTTCATCCGACGTTCGGCCGAATTGATAACGTGGCTTGCCTCGGATCCGAGATCAGCGAGAGCGTCGAGCATGGCCGCGTCATCATGGTGCGGTTCGTGTTTCAAATTCAAGGTGCGCGGATCTATCCGAACACCTTGACGGATACAACGTCGCTGCTCGATTCGGTCGCCGACTCGCTCGGCGTCGAATCGATCCTCGACTTCGCGAAGGATGTCGCTACGGCCGTCAAGACCGGCGCTGCCGCAGTCCAGGCGACGGTCAACACCGTCGTCGGCTGGTATCAGATCGCGCAGAACGACATCAACGATGTCCGGCGATTCTTCAACTCGGTGAGCACCCTTGCGGGGAATTTTGGCCGCTTCTTCGGCGGTGGAAATTCTGGCTTTACCGCCACGAATCGGTCCGCACCGATCGGAACAACGGCAGTGCAACTGCTGCAGAGCGACGCCAACGCACGTCAGGCGGTCCAGGCTGCGGCGAGCGCCCTTTCTGCTGCTGCGGCCCATCCGTCGGACTCGACATCATTCGGGGCTGCCGCACGGGCGTACGTCACGGCGCTACGCGCTACCGCTGCGGATCCTGCCGACGGCATTCGGATGCTGATGAACTTGGCGTCTTATATGCCGAGCCCAGTGTTTGGTACGTCGACGATCAGCCAGGCTATGCAGACGATGCAGTCGAGCACGGCGGCGCTACTCCGTCGCAGCGCACAGGCCGGGCTCGCACGCGCGGTAGCGTCGTGGCAGCCGACGTCGTTTGACGACGCCCAGACGATGATGAAAACCGTCACGCAGCAGTTCGATGCAGAAATCGAGATCGCGGCTGACGCCGGCGACGACAGTTCCTATGCTGCCTTGCGCCAGGTGAGAAATGCGATCGTGGAAGATCTTCAGGCCCGTGGCGGCGGCCTCGCTACGCTGTCGACATTCGAATTCAATGGCAACCTTCCTGCGCTGGTGATCGCGCATCGGAT
Source organism: Burkholderia sp. WTPI3 (assembly GCF_021483755.1). Lineage (NCBI taxonomy): Bacteria > Pseudomonadati > Pseudomonadota > Betaproteobacteria > Burkholderiales > Burkholderiaceae > Burkholderia > Burkholderia sp. WTPI3. The sequence goes on from NZ_JAGIXF010000018.1 coordinate 76,887, forward strand.
CTACGGCGACGCCTCGCGCGCGGATCAACTCGTGCAGCAAGTGCAACCCGTCAATCCGCTGTTCATGCCCGCGAGTTTCGACGCGCTCTCGAGCTGATTGATGGACGACGATCTGTACTTGAGCGTCGGGGACCAACTGGTCTCCGGGTGGACCGATATTCGGTTGACGCGCGGAATCGAGCGGTGTCCGTCAGATTTCGAGATTGGATTGACGGAGTCGTTTCCGGGCGAACTTGATACCGTAGTGGTTCAAGAGGGTGATCGCTGTCAGATCATGCTTGGCTCGGACCTGGTGCTCACCGGCTACGTGGACGAGTACATACCGTCGATCTCGCCGGAAGGGCACGAGATTCGCGTCACGGGGCGAGGCATGTGCCAGGACCTGGTCGACTGCTCAGCAGCTTGGCCGACGAGCCAGATCAGCGGCACATCGGCGGTCGATATCGCCAAGAAGCTTGCGGATCACTACGGCATCGCAGTGGAATGCGACGTCACGGATCTGATCACGATTCCGCAGTTCAACATTTTCATCGGCGAAACCTCATTTGAGGTGATCGAGCGCGTCAGTCGATACAGTCAGCTGCTCGTCTACGACCAACCCGACGGCAGCCTAAGGCTCGCGCGCGCCGAGGGACAGGTGCAGGCGGCCGGGGGTCTCGCAGAAGGCTTCAACGTCAAAGCAGCATCGATCCGATACTCGGCGCACGAGCGGTTCTCCGCCTACACCGTATTTGCTCAGTCGGTCGCCACGTTCGGCGATACCGGCATTGGTCCGTCAGCGATCGCACAGGCGGTCGACGTTGGGGTGAAACGGGTTCGAGAACGGTACGTTGTCGCCGAGGCAGTCCAGGGTTTTCAGGACCTTGCAAAGTTGCGTGCGAACTGGGAAATGAACCGGCGGATCGGCCGGTCGCGGGCTGTAACGATTTTGACCGACAGCTGGCGAGATGCAGACGGTGTCCTGTGGACGCCGAACACGCTTGTGGAAATCTCGCTGCCGCATTTGAAGCTGCCAAATGAGACATGGCTCATCGGCGAAGTGACGTACCGCCGCAACATTGAAGGTGGTACTACGGCTGAGCTCGCGATCATGGATCCGCGGGCATACAAGCCGGAGCCGATCGCGTTGCAGCCCATGTTTGTCGATGGCGCCACGATCGGTGGGAGGTGATCTTATGGACCGTGGTCTTCTAGATCGCGTTGCACGTCGCATATTGACGATGATCGGTGCGGCTCGTGTGACGACGTTCAACGACAGCGGACCTGTTCAAAAGCTGCAGGTGAGGGTCAACGACCTGGAGACGATCGATAACCTGATGCATCTGTTTCAGTTCGGGTTTTCCTCGGGGCCGCCGCTTGGAACCGACGTGGCGATCGTCTTCATCGGCGGCGATCGAAGCAACGGTGTTGTAGTCGGCAGCAACCATCAAGCCTCTCGGCCGAAGAATCTCGCCGCGGGCGAATCGATGATCTATTCGCAAGACGGAAAGCAGATCTATCTCACTGCGTCCGGGGGCATCGTTGTGAATGCACAGGGCCAGGACGTCGTCGTAAATGGAGCGACGAACGTCACGATCAATGCCTCGGACGAAGTGGTCATGAACACGCCGATTTTGAAGGTGAAGGGCGACATCCTCGACAACTACGAGACAAACGAGCGGACGATGGCCGGCATGCGCGAGGTGTCAAACCTCCATACGCACAAAGTGGTGGACGTTCAGCCCGGCGGCGCCACCATCGAGTCGAACGTCCCGGATCAGCAGCAATGAGCGATTTCAAAATCGTTTGGGACGTCATGAACAGCCGTGGCGACTGGAACATCCTGCCTGGCGATGTTCAGACCGGCGACGATCTTGAGACCGCGCTCCTGTTCAGTCTGTTCTCGGACGCAGAAGCGGCCGCCGACGACGCGATTCCGGATGGCACGACGGATCGACGAGGCTGGTGGGGCGACGATGGAGAGAACGATGGCCTCGGGCCGACGGGTTCGAAACTATGGCTCCTATCCCGAAGAACCTCACCGACTGACACAACGCTACAGGACGCGTACGACTACGTGACGTCGGCTATTCAGTGGTTGATTTCGACGGGCGTCGTAGCGCGCTTTGACGTGGTCGTGCGATGGCTCGACGCGAAGTCGCTGGGCACGACGATCATCGCGTGGCCGCCTGGCGCTGGCGAGCCTCAAACCTACAACTGGGCATGGCCCGGGATGAACTAATGCCGTACTCCAGACCGACGCTAACCGATCTGAAAAAGCAGATTTGGACGGACATCACGACCAGCCTCGGGCTGGTCGTTTCGCTTCTGCAGCGCGCAGTTGTGCGGATCCTCGGGAGCGCGCTGGCCGGCCTCGTCTATGGGCTCTACGGATACCTCGATTGGATTGCCCGCCAAGCCGTGCCATGGACGGCCGTCGACGAACACTTGGCGGCGTGGGGAGCATTGAAGGGCGTCTATCTGAAGGCTGCACAGCCGACGACGATGCAGGTGCAATTTCAGGGTGCTCCCAATACGCCGATCCCCGCCGACATCGGGGTTTCTCGGCAAGCGGATGGATTTGCCTACACGGTGACCGTCGGAGCGACCAGCAATTCGAGCGGGATTGCAGTCGTCACAGTTGCAGCAGTGACCGCGGGGAGCGCCGGGAATTGTGACAATGGGACCGCAATGGTGCTGTCGTCGGCCGTGGCCGGTATCCAATCGAACGGTACGGTTATCGAAACGCTCCAGCAGGGTACCGACGTCGAGTCTCAGTCGGAATTTCAGGGCCGCGTTATGCAGGCCTTTCAGAATCCGGCTCAGGGCGGCGATCAACAAGACTACGTCGAATGGGCTGAAGCGATTGCAGGCGTGACGCGTGCATGGTGCATGCCGAACGGCTTCGGCGCTGGAACGGTCGTCCTCTATTTCATGATGGACGACGCTGAATCGCAGCATGGCGGCTTTCCCCAGGGGACCGACGGCGTGTCCCAATACGACGAGGGGCCCGATGGGTTACCCCGAGGTGTCGTTGCGACGGGAGACCAGCTCACGGTTGCAGACGCGATCGTGACGCAGCAGCCCGTCACTGCGCTGGTGTACGCATGCTCTCCTATCAAGAACGCGCTCGGGTTCACGATATCGGGCATTGCCGACGCCACTGCTCAGGCCTCCGTTATCGATGAGCTTTCTGGGGTGCTGTTCCGCAATGGAAAGCCGAGAGGCACGATCGAATGGTCAGACCTCACAGGCGCAATCAACGCGGTGCCTGGCACGAGCGGATACCTGATCACGGGCGTATCCAGCACCGTGAATGGCGTGACTGTCGCGCTTCCCACCAACGCAAATATCACGATGAGCGCTGGCCAGCTTCCAGTCCTCGGCGCAGTCACCTTCGTTTGACGTATGCGAGCTCCCAACTACACGGCCGCGGACTTCCTGCGGGCGCTCCAGTCGTTGCTCCCGCGCGGCCGAGTCTGGCCACGTGATCCTGACGCGAACCAAACGAAGGTTCTTTCCGGTTTCACGCCGTGTTTTGAGCAGCTAGCCGGGCGTGCTGCGAATCTACTGACCGACGCGTTTCCGGGAACGACATACGAACTGCTGCCTGAATGGGAAGCAACGCTCGGTCTGCCGGATCCCTGTGCCGGTGAAGCGCCCACGACCGAACAGCGCGTCGCTCAAGTGGTTGAGCGGTTGGTCGCGACGGGCGGTCAGTCGATTCCCTATTTCAAGGCTGTCGCGAAGGCGCTCGGTTACGAAATCACAACCACGCAATACGTACCGGCTCAGTTCGGCATGCGGTTCGGTGCGCCGTTCGGAGGAAATGACTGGGCGTTCGCATGGCAGGTGAATGCCCCGACTTTTTCCGTGAGTCATTTGACCTTCGGCGGTTCATTCGGCACGCCGTTCGCGAACTGGGGAAACAACGTCTTGCAATGCGAGCTTCAGCGCATCGCGCCAGCTCACACGATTCTCAATTTCTCTTATTCGGACTGAGCGAACATGGATCGACTCATTGCTGCAAATTCGGTACCGATGGCGCAGGCGGACACCGCACCGCTCACGGGTACTCCGCAGGGTGCAACGGATGGGAATCCGGCTGCCAACATCCCGGCAACGCGTTGGCCATCCTATCAGTACAACGCCATCCAGGAAGAGCTGATCGGGGTTCTCACGGCAGCGGGAATCAGCCCGGATCGGACCAACAATTCGCAGATCGCCTCCGCGATCAAGCGACTCGTGCAGAAGACCGTCGTTCTCAACGACACGGGCGTTGCCAATAGCTATACGGCCACCAACACGCCACCTCTGACGGTGTCGACATGGGTGGACGGGACGGTGCAACAGATCAAGATCGCAAACGCCAATACTGGCGCATCGACCTATGCGCCGGACGGCCTGACTGCGCTACCGATCTATGGTCTCGGACTCCAACCGCTGCAAGGGGGCGAGCTGGCGGCCGGTGGCACGGCAGTGTTGATGCGCGCGACGATCGCTGGCGTGAACAGTGGCAATCCGATATGCGTGCTGATGGAATGCGCCGGCGGCGCGCAACAGGTCGCTCCCGGTGCGAAGAGCCAGCATGCTGTTCAGGTGGCACAGCTCTTCGGCGGTTTGAAGGGTATCGGCCGTTGGGCTGGCGCTGGCACGTACCAGTGGACTGTGCCGGCAAATGTGACAACGGTGTATGCCTCCGGAACGGCGCCGGGGGGCGGCGGTGGTGCGGGCGGTTCCGGTACGGTCGCCAGCTCCCCCGCGATTGCCGGCGGCGGCGGCGGTGGTGGCGCTGGTCAATCGATTGTTCGCCAGCCATATACGGTTGTCCCGGGCTCGACTGTAACGATCACAATCGGCACGCCGGGTAGCGGTGGGACAGCCGTTACGACGGGCAACGGCAGCCCGGGAGGGACAGCTGGGAACCTCGTGATCAGCGGCTCCGGGTTTAACGGTGGAACGCCTGTCACGCTGACTGGTGGTAGCGGCGGCGGCGGGGGAAGCGCGGTTCAAACTTCCAGCGGCGGCGCGGCGACTGGTGGCGGCGCCGGTAGTGGTTATCCGGCTGGCAGTTACGGCAATGACACGTCTGCGGGCTACGCGTCCGGCAGCGGCGGCACCGGTGCGTCTGGTCCGTTCGGAGGCGGTGGTGGTGCCGCACGCACTTCGACTGCCGGCAGTCTCGCCGGGGGTAACGCATACGGTTATGGCGCCGGAGGCGGTGGTGGTTCGGGTGTTTACAGCTCCAACGCCGGCAACGGCGGTGGCGGCGGAAGTGGCGCTCCCGGCTTTATGACCTTCGAATGGTGATCCCTCATGAAACAGGCTCTCTACGATACGGCAAGCGGTGCAGTGCTCCAGTGGCAGGACACGAGTGAATTCAGTTACGCAGATCCGACAACCGGACAAGCGTTACTCGAACTTCCGGACTCGTTCGATTTCCCCGATCTTCCGCAGTGGGTTGTCTCGGGAAAGCTGTCGCCTACCAATCCCGACCCGCAAGCCAGTGCACGGCAACTCGCGGCAGCCCAAGATTCGCAGACTGCGACGCTGCGGAGCGCTTGCGCAGCAGCGATCATGTCCGGATTTTCGTCGAATGCGCTCGGGGAGGTTCACGGTTATCCGAGCGCGCTGACCGATCAGATCAATCAAAACGCAATCGCGCAGTGCGCGGCTGGAGGCTTGCTCTGGTGCGCAACAGGCGCAACGTGGGCCCTTGTGCCGCACACGCAAGCGCAAGCGCAAGCGGTTATCGCGAGTTTCGTGACGTGGCTCAACGACTGTCAGCAACAGCTCGCATCGCTGATCGAACGGGTCAATGCCGCCGCTTCAGTCGACGCTGTCGGCGAGATCACCTGGACAGATCCGAGCCGGTAGAAGCGGGGGACCTTTTCGACAAGAATTGCTTGAACGATCGCAACGGCTGAGTAACACGCCAGCTAGTCGAATCTAGCAGAGCATGTTTTTCATTCTCCAGCTGCTTCGTACGAGCTAAGCAGTCTGAAAGAGCTTCTTTGAGTTTGTCGAGTTCGGTCTGTAACGAATCACGTTGCGATTTCAGAGAATCGAGTTCAGCTCGCTGTCGAGTTTCCTCAGCCTCGACTGCGATGCGCGCTTCCTCGGCTTGTTTTTGCGTCACCTCGGCTTCTTTCCGAATGGACCGTTCGAGTGTGGCGAGTCGTGTCAGCAAATCGTCGCGGTCAAATCCAGCGACGAGGTTCGGGAATCGGAACATGACGATGTGCTCGTAGCCGACACCATATGCTTCGCTTTCCGAAGTCAGATCGACGTAACGCGCTCCATCGATTGCAAATACGTACGGAAAGATTTTGAGCAGGCGATCGCGAAATTCGGGGTAAGTGACTCGCCGGAACATGTTCAGACAAAAGTGATTCATTTCCAGAATCACCCGTGGCTTGAATCGCTGCAATGTGTCTAGCGCGCCTTCAAATACATCTAGTTCAAATCCCTCGACGTCGATTTTTATGAAGTCGACTCGATCCAGTCCAAGCGACGGGAATGCATCGTCCAGTCTACGAACCGGCACGTCGACCTGGAAGTAGCCTGCATTGCCGATATGAAACTGGTTGGCTATGAAGGCTCCCGAAGAGTCGCCTTCGGCACCCTGCATCGGCAGAGTGCCGGGCACTTTACCGAGCGCGAAGTTATGAATTGCTACGTTGGGAACGGCACCGGCGTTTTTGGACAAATATGCGAAGGTGCGCGGCACCGGTTCGAAGGCAGCAACTCGTCCGTTCCCGACGATCTCTGAGAGCGCCAGGGCAGTGCAGCCGATATTCGCGCCGATATCGAGTGCCCGATTCCCCTGATCGCACATGGCCTCAAGCATCGACACAAGATGTGGCTCAAACCGATCGGTTAGCTTCGAAAAGTAATGGTCACTTTCGTTGCCTTCGATAGTCCACTGTCTATCGCCGATGCGAATGCTGCGCTCCATAGGTCTCTCCATTTAGAAATTAATTTGTGGAATGCTGCTGAAGCCAGTAGGGAAGTATAACCGCAACGCCAATAGCCGCCGCCTTCGGGCGGCTTTTTCGTTTACGGGGGACAAATGACCGACAACGCATCGGCGCGAGCGCGCGTCGAAGAGCGACTTCGCGCGGGGGATCGTCGCTTCTCGAAATTGGAACGCCGCATTGACGAGAGCGATCAGCAGGTGAAGGCCCACCTGCAGCAGCAGGATGAGCACCTCCAGCGTCAGGACGAAAAGATCGATTCGATCGTGGAAGCCGTATCGACGATCCAGATGAATACGCAATCGATGGTCGACACATGGGAGGGCGGCGCGCGAGTCGTGCGCGCCCTGTGTCGCCTGGCCGATGCGTGGAGATTCCTTGTCCGGCACGTCGCTATTCCGACCGTCGCGTTTGGCACGGTCGGGGTGATCGTTTTCCGCTACATGCGACACGAGCCCATTCCCGATTGGGCAAACGCGGTCGTAAAGCTGCTTCTCGGATGACCATGACCCCCCAAATCCTCTCTGCGGCACTGCAGATCCCGCTCGCACGGGCATCGTCGTGGGCGGATCCTCTGTCGGCGGCCATGGCGCTGTACGGGATCGATTCTCCAGCTCGGCAGGCTGCCTTTCTCGCCCAGTGCGGGCACGAATCGGGCCGCTTTCAGTGGCTACGCGAGATCTGGGGGCCGACGCAAACACAGCTCTCGTACGAGCCGCCGACCGCCAAGGCGAAAGCGCTGGGCAACACGCAACCCGGCGATGGCTTCCGGTACCGCGCCGGTGGCCTGATCGGCATCACCGGTCGTTACAACTTCCGCGTGATGGGGCAGAAGATCGGCGTCGATCTCGAAGGCAACCCGGATCTGATCACGCAGCCGAGCATTGCGGCACTAGCGTCGGCTCAATTCTGGACTGACAACGCCCTGAACGCCTTCGCTGACGCCGGCGATTTCCTGTCGATCAGCCGCGCGATCAACCTCGGCAATCCTCGATCGGCCGCAACGCCGAACGGGATGCTCGACCGCCAAGCGCTCTGGAAGACATGCAAGGCGGCGCTCGGCGTCCCCGCATAACGACCGGCGCAATCGCGCCGTTTCTCGCCGCATTGCGGCTCATCTTGGAGATTCCCTCATGACTCGTGCAACTTGGATGAAGTTCGCCGCCGGCGTCTTGCTGTTCGGTGCTTGGCTCGGCCTCGTGCTCGCGCAGATCGCCCCGCCTGCGCCCTTGATCGATGCCATTGGCTACGCTCTGGTTGGCCTCGGCATCTATCACGCCGCAGCGGCAGACGGGCAGTTGGGGCTGAAGTTCGTTTCGGGGCTGATGCTGTTCGGAGCGTGGCTCGCACTGGTTGTCGTGCACCTGGCGCCGGCCGCGGGATTGATCGATGCCATCGGGTACACCCTCGCGGGCCTCGGCATTTACCAGGCCAAGGGGATCGTGCCTCTGCCGGTGCGCACGTTCACTCCCATCAGTTCGGCGGTCAATGTTGCGCTCGGCTCGGATCCGAGTGGCGGCCGCGCCGGCGCATCGGCTGATGCGCGGGTACCGGACGATGCGAGCTCCGACGCCAGCTCCGCAGCGAGTGCGGTCGGACAAACACCTGCCGATCCGATCGCTGGATACCAGCCGGTCAAAGGCGATTTGCCGCCACCTCCGGCGCCCGTCGCTCAGGCACCTGCGCAGGGCGCGCTGTGATGCGCGCCCTAGTGCTCGGTGCGATATGCCTCGCGCTGGCCGGTTGCGATTCGCTCCGCTACGCCGGCATCGCGCGCTACGAAGTGTCGCCGCTTACCGATTCGTCCGGCATTCCCACCGGCTGTTGCGTGCTGCGCGTCTGGAACGGCAAGCAGATGGCCACCGTCGAGGCGACGTTCACGCACGAATCGGACAACAGCTATTCCATCTCGCTCCGCGAAACCGATGTTGAAGCGTTCGCAGGGCAAGCCACCGCCGCATCTGCGGCGTCCGATGTCGTCGGCGCGGCAACTTCCGCCGCGGTGACGGCGCTCAAGACCCTCAAGTAAGGAACTTCCATGAAGCGTTTTTCGATGCTGCTTGCGGCAGGCATTGCCGCGTCCATCGCGCTGCTCGGCGCGTGCTCGTCGCTTTCCGTGCAGACGCCGGCGCAGGTTGCGGCGAAGGTCTGCCCGCTGCTTCAGTCCGAAATCGGGACGCTCTCGCAGGCCGGCATATTCACCGGCGGCGCTGGGGTCACACTGAATGAAAAGATCGCGCCGGACGTCGATGCCGCGTGCGCTGCCGGCGCCACGGTCACGCAGGTGAACGTTCAATCGATCTCGTCGGCTGTCGCGCCGTTGCTTCTCTCGATCGTCAAGACGTCCAACCTGTCGCAAGCCGATCAGGTCAAGGCGGTGCTGGCGATCGGCACGATCAAAGGCATGATCGACGTGGCCTTCCCGCCGGCCGTCACGACGGTGCCGGCCGCCTCGTCGCCGCTCGCGGGGAGCGCGATTCAGTGAAGCCGATCCGCGTCGCACTGAGCGGCAGCGGCTTTCGCCTCGGCGCGCATCTCGGCGCGCTGCAGGCGATCGTCGATGCCGGTTACACGATCGTGGAGCTCGCTGGCACATCCGGAGGTTCGATCGTCGCGAGCCTGTACGCGAGCGGTATGCAGCTGGACGTTATGCGACAGATGCTGATGGAACTGGACTGGTCGCGCATGATGCGCTTTTCGCCGTGGGCGCTGCTCCGCCATCAGGCGCTATGCAGTGGCGACGCGCTGCTGGATTACCTCGGGACCATGACGAAGGGCAAGACGTTCGCAGAAATCGATGTAGACCTGAAGGTCATCGCGGCTGATCTGCTGACGGAGCAGGAGTTTCAGTTCTCGAAGGCTGCAACCCCCGATGTCCCGGTCGCGCTCGCGGCGCGCGCGAGCGCTTCGATACCGATCGTATTTGCACCTGTGGCCGTCGCCGGCGGTTTGATGGTGGATGGCGGGACCTGCGACAACATGCCCGTGAGCGATCTGACTGTCGACGCGGTGCCGCGGGTCGGCATCTATCTCGCGTCAGACGACGATCCGCTGCCGCCTGCATCCTATGGGCTCGCGACGCTTGCACCGCGCATCATCGACCTCATGCTCGCGGCATCGCTTCGCTCGAGGCTCGAGCTCGACGTGGTCAACGGTGCCACTATCGTCCGCGTGCCGACTGGATATGCCAGTTCGTTCGATCGGCACATGGCGCTCTCGACGCGGCAACGGCTATACGACGACGGCTACGACGTGACCACGGCAGCACTTCAATCCCTTCAGTCGTCCGCAGCCTTCAGCCAGGCCACCTCGCGAGGCGTCACGGCCTAGCCGCGACGACTGCGCCGCACCGGACCGGAGCCGAAAAGCGGTCGGTCGTGATCCTGCACCTTAATGACCGGGAGAAATGGCTCATGACGTCGAACGTCGAGGCTGCGCGCGCGATGCAGCGTCAGATCGATAAGTCGGGTCATGCAGACGGCGCGCCGACGGCAAATTTTTGGAGAAGGGGGATTTTTAAATTTGGAGACGGTTTGCGGCGGTTTTGCGAACCGGCCGCAAACCGTTATGCGGCGGGGGTGTTCGTGGTCGGAGCGATAGGATTCGAACCTACGACCCTCTGATCCCAAATCAGATGCGCTACCAGGCTGCGCTACGCTCCGACGAGCCAAAGATCATATCGTCTAATCGGTGACGGAGTCAATCACGTTATGCATATGATGCGATGTGCGTGACCCCGAACCGGCCGCGATTGGCGACAATTTGCATGGCGATCGCGGGGCACGTACGTGTGGCCGGATCGTCGCCAACGCATGGAGGAAATCATGATGAACCTGATCCTGTGGCGTCACGCCGAAGCCGAAGACTACGCGGCAAGCGACGTCGCGCGCCAGTTGACCGCCCGCGGGCGCAAGGAAGCGCAGGCCATGGCCAAATGGCTGCGCAGCCGGCTCGAATCGAGCAGCATGATCCTCGCGAGCCCGGCGGCACGCACGGTGCAGACGGTCGAGGCGCTGACCGACCAGTACCGCACGATCGATTCGCTCGCGCCGGGCGGCAGCGTCGACGACGTGCTCACGGCGGCCGGCTGGCCGGACGGCATCGCGCCGACGGTCGTGATCGTCGGCCATCAGCCGACGCTCGGCAGCGTCGCCGCGCAGCTGATCGCGGGTAGCGACGACAGCTGGAGCGTCAAAAAGGGCGGCATCGTATGGCTCGCGAGCCGCACGCGCGACGGCAGCCGTCAGGCTGTACTGCGCGCGGTGTTGACTCCGGACCTCGTGTAAAGGGGTTGAAGGCATTCGTCATACGGTTTCGCAAGCTTTCTGCTAAAGTCAGTTCGGCGACACGTCATTGAAAGGACACGGTCGTGCCACAGAACGGTAACGGCTGATTACTACATTGCTGGCATGTCGTCCTCTTCCTTACGACCAGGAAAGCCTAATGCGAGAACTGCCGACGCCTACGCTCCCTTTTGCCTCGCTTCCCCTCGACACGACGCGGCGCCACCTGCCGCGCGCTGCTGAAACCGTCACATCCGAATACCGTCTGCGCGCCGCCTGGGCGCGCACCGAAGATGAATTGCGCGAAGCCCAGCGTCTGCGTTACAGCGTGTTCGCCGAAGAGATGGGCGCGCAGGTCAGCGGACCGTCCGGTCTCGACGTGGATCCGTTCGATGCCTATTGCGACCACCTGCTGGTGCGCGATCTCGATACGCTGAAGGTCGTCGGCACGTACCGCGTGCTGCCGCCGCACCAGGCCGCGCGTGTCGGCCGTCTGTACGCGGAAGGCGAATTCGATCTGTCGCGCCTCACGCACCTGCGCGGCAAGATGGTCGAGGTCGGTCGCTCGTGCGTGCACAGCGACTACCGCAGCGGCGCCGTGATCATGGCGCTGTGGGGCGGTCTCGGCGCCTACATGATGCAGAACGGCTACGAGACGATGCTCGGCTGCGCGAGCGTGTCGATGGCCGATGGCGGCCACTATGCGGCGAACCTGTATCAGTCGTTGTCGGCCGGTTCGCTGACGGCGCCGGAATACCGCGCGTTCCCGCATACGGCGTTGCCGGTCGACGAACTGCAGACGGGCACGGTCGTCGCGCCGCCGCCGCTGATCAAGGGCTATCTGCGCCTCGGCGCGAAGATTTGTGGCGCTCCGGCCTGGGATCCCGACTTCAATTGCGCCGATTTCCTCACGCTGTTCCGTCTGTCGGACATCAACGCACGCTACGCCCGGCACTTCCTGGGCTGAGCATCCTCCGGATCGCGGGGCGCCCGCCATGGGCGCGCGCAAGCGAACGCCGCCGCCCGGCCGTCTGCCACGCGACGGCGTTCGGCCATTCGGACGATGCCACGGTATCGAACCCCGTTAATTCGGGCGGTACGCCGCTCTCCAGCGCGCCCGGGCGGGTGCGTCAGCAGGCGGGCCGCACGTGCGGCGGCCCGTACGACGGCGCGGCTTGCTAGTGCTTGCGCCGCCAGTCGAGCAGATGGTGTTCCGCCATCCAGTGATGGATCATCCCTTCGCCCCCATGGCTGCGCTTGTATTCGCGCGACTCGAAGTAGGACAGGGCGACGAGCACCATCAGGCCGATGAACAGGCCGATCAGGCCAGCGATTTCTTCAGACGTCATGGCAGCCTCCTTTCAACGGCACAGCGCCATGCGTACATGGTAGAACATGTGCGGGACGACCTCTAACCCGGAATTCCGCTAGACTCGGCCCGGTTCTGGCGCGCGATGGGCGCGCCGTTTTCCGGAGCGTTTTCGATGACCCGTTTCATGCTCGCCGTGCTGGCCGCATCCATTCTTGCCGGCTGCAGCAGCGATCCCCGTGACGCCCGTCGCGGCCATCCGCCGCAAGACCCGGCCGACTATCACGGCGTGCCGACCGACATGACGCCGCCGTCGATGCTTGGCGAGCCGGGTTCGGCGCCCCCCGCGAAATAACGGTCGGCGGCGCGGCGCGTCACGCGCCGGCAGCAGGTGCGTCGGCGCCGATCCGGCGCATCAGCGCGGGCAGGTAGCGTGCGAGCGTCGCGCCGCGCGCGACCATGAAGAGCAGCAGTGCGAACCACAGCCCGTGATTGCCGAACGGGCCGACGGCGGCCAGCGTGGCGGCAATGAAGATCGCGAACGACGCGATCATCGCGCGCATCAGCGATTGCGTCTGCGTCGCGCCGATGAACACGCCGTCGAGCAGGAATCCCCACACGGATACGATCGGCGAGATCGCTGCCCACGGCAGGTATTGCAGCGCGACCGCGCGGATCCCGGCCTGATCGGTCAGCTGCGCGACGATCCAGCCGCCGGCCGCCCAATAGACCAGTGCGAACAGCAGCGCGCCGAGCACGGACCACAGCAGCGTGACACGCACGGCCTGCCGGAATGCGGTGCGATCGCGCGCACCCGCAGCCGCGCCGACGAGCGCTTCGGCCGCGTGCGCGAAGCCGTCGAGCCCGTACGCCATGAAGGTCTGGAAATTCAACAGCAGTGCGTTGGCGGCGAGCGTCGCATCGCCCTGTTTCGCGCCGAGGTGGGCGAACCAGCCGAACGCGCCGAGCAGGCACAGCGTGCGCAGGAAGATATCGCGATTGAGCACGATCAGTCGCGTGAGCGCCGCGCGGTCGACCAGTTCACGCGCGGCGAGCGGCGCCAGCCCGCGCGGCCGCAGCCGCCACAACATCCAGGCACCGAGCGCGAAGCCGCAGGCGTCCGCGGTGGCGGTCGCCGCGCCGATTCCGCTGATACCCCAGTCGAAGCCGTACACGTACAGCAGCACCGCGCCGATGTTTACCGCGTTGATGAAGACCTGTGCGACGAGCGCGAGCCGCACGCGCTGCACGCCGAGCAGATAACCGAGCACGACGTAGTTCGCGAGCGCGAACGGGGCGCTCCAGATGCGGGCGTGACCGTACGCGAGGGCCGTCGCGCGAACCGCGTCGCTGCCGCCCAGTGCGGTCAACGCGAACGACAGCAGCGGCACTTGCAGCGCGAGCACGGCCGCGCCGAGCGCGAACGCGACGATCAGCGCGCGCAGCACGTTCAGGCGGATGCCGGCGGCGTCGCCGGCGCCGTGCGCCTGCGCGACGAGGCCCGTCGTGCCCATGCGCAGGAAGCCGAAGCCCCAGAACACGAAGTTGAAGAACAGCCCGCCGAGCGCGACGCCGCCGAGATATTGCGCACCGTCGAGATGGCCGGCGACTGCCGTGTCGACCGCGCCGAGAATCGGCTGGGTCAGGTTCGCCAGGACGATCGGGAAGGCGAGCGCGAGGACGCGACGGTGCGAGACGGCAACAGACCCGGCAACCGGCCCGGTGCCGGCCCCGTGCGGTAATGCGGATTCGGACATGGCGGACGCGTCAGGCGCGTTCCTGCACGCATACCCATGGCGACACGACGACCGCCCACAACTCCGGATTGCGCGCCGCGTAGTCGGCGGCGGTTTCCGCCGGCATGCGTGCGACGAGGCCGGCGGACAGCCAGCGCGTGACCTGTTCCGAAGCGTCGTCGGCAATCGCTTCCGCGACGCTGACGAGATCGAGGTCGCCCGCGACCGACAGCAGCTTGCCCTGTGCGAAGAAGCGTTCGAGATCGCACCAGTCGATCTTGGCGGTTTCGCCGAGGAGTTTGGCGTAGAGCGGGCTGTGCGACGCACCCGCGGCGGAATCGTGTTGGTGGGAGGACATCGGTTGTTCGTTGGAAAGACTGCGTGGCGCCACTATAAACCATCCGGGCGGCCGGCCGGATGCCCGGCCGCCCGCGGGCCGCTCATGCGTCGCGCAGCGCGCGGCGCACGATCTTGCCGGTCGCGGTCATCGGCAGGCCGTCGACGAACGCGATGGCGCGCGGGTACTCGTGCGCGGCCAGGCGCGTACGCACGTGTGCCTGCAGCGCCTGGACCAGCGCGTCGTCGCCGACATGGCCGGGGTTCAGCACGACGAACGCCTTGACGATCTCGGTGCGCGTCGCATCGGGCACGCCGACCACGGCCGCCATTCGAACCGCCGGATGCGTGAGCAGGCAGTCCTCGATCGGCCCCGGGCCGATCCGGTAACCGGCGCTCGTGATCACGTCGTCGTCGCGGCCGACGAAGCGTATGAACCCGTCGGCGTCGATCGTGCCGGTGTCGCCCGTGAGCAGGTAGTCGCCCGCGAACTTGTCGCGCGTCGCGTCCGGATTGCGCCAGTACTCGAGGAACATCACCGGATCGGGGCGGCGTACCGCGATGCGCCCCTCGACGCCCGGCGGCAGCGGCGTGCCGTGTTCGTCGACGATCGCGACCATGTGGCCGGGCACGGCCTTGCCGATCGCACCGGGCTGCGCGTCGAACAGCGCTGCGCATGACGACAGGACCATGTTGCATTCGGTTTGCCCGTAGAACTCGTTGATCGTGACGCCCAGCGCCTCGCGTCCCCACGCCGTCAGCTCGGTGCCGAGCGATTCCCCGCCGCTCGCGACGGATTTCAGCGATAGCGCGTAGCGCTCGCGCGGCGCCGGCACCGCGCGCATCAGCTTCAGTGCGGTGGGCGGCAGGAATGCGTGGGTCACGCCGTGCCGCGCCATCAGAGCGAACGCGGCCTCGCCGTCGAATTTCTCGAAGCGGCGCGCAAGTACGGGCACGCCGTGATGCCATGACGGCAGCAGCACGTCGAGCAGGCCGCCGATCCATGCCCAGTCGGCGGGCGTCCAGAACAGGCGCGCGTCGCGCGGAAAACATTGCTGCGACATCTCGACGCCGGGCAGGTGGCCGAGCAGTACACGATGCGCGTGCAGCGCGCCTTTCGGCTTGCCGGTTGTTCCGGACGTGTAGATGATCACCGCCGGATCGTCGGCGGCGGTGTCCGCCGGCACGAAATCGGGCGATTCGGCTGCGAGTGCTGCGTCGTAGCGCAGCACGCCCGGCGCGTCGGGCGCATCGTCGCCGATGCAGTAGCATGTGTGCAGTGCCGGCAGTTGTGCGCGCAGCGGCGCGATCTTCGCGTAGCCGGCCGCGTCGGTGACGAGCGCGGCGGCTTCGCTGTTCGCCAGCCGGTATTCGAGTGCATCGACGCCGAACAGCGTGAACAGCGGCACCGCGATCGCGCCGAGCTTGTAGGCGGCGAGGTGGGCGACGGCCGTCTCGAGACCCTGCGCGAGGAAGATGCCGATCCGGTCGCCGCGTCGCAGGCCCGCGCGCGCGAAGCTGTTCGCGAGCCGGTTAGAAGCATTCCTCAGGTCGTCGAACGTGATGCGCGACACGTTGCCTTGCGCCGTTTCGTGGATCAGCGCGAGCCGTCCGCTGCCGTCGGCCCACTTGTCGCAGACTTCCACGCCGATGTTGTAGCGGGCCGGAACGTCCCACGCGAAGCGGGACAGCAGGTCTTCGTAGCGGTCGGCGGCGGGCAGCATCACATGTCTCCTCTGCATCGATCGTCGGATTGCGTCGATGAGTTACATCGGCATTTCACGCGATCGAAGCCACAATGGCGTCTGATAGATAGGGAATGTTCGGACTCGTGCGACGGGGGCTGTTCAGTGCACGATTCCACAATGACGCATAAGATCACGACAAAACAGTAATGTGACCATGGATTTGCTTCTGATAGCTGCGGGGTTCAGCCTGTTCGGAATCGGTGCGCTGGTGGTGTTCGCCAGCCGCGTCGATCCGCTGTCCGGCCGTTTCACCGGCCGTTTGCGCCGGCGCTGACACGACCTTTCCGATCTGTTGCGACGACACGCGATGCGAGCCGGCACCGCATGTCGTCTGTCGCGTGCTCAGCGAGACGGCAGGTAGCGTGCCGGATCGATCGAGCGGCCGCCGTAGCGCAGCTCGAAGTGCAGCGCGACGCGATCGCTGTCGCTGTTGCCCATCTCCGCGATCGTCTGCCCCTGCGTGACCGACTGTCCTTCCTTCACGAGCAGCGCGCGGTTGTGCGCGTAAGCCGTCAGGTAGTCCGAGTTGTGCTTGAGGATGATCAGGTTGCCGTAGCCGCGCAAGCCGTTGCCCGCGTAGACGACCACGCCGGGTGCCGCGGCCATCACCGGCGTGCCCGCCGAGTTCGCGATATCGATGCCCTTGGAGTTCGCGCCGTCGAAGCTGCGCACCACGTTGCCGGCGGCCGGCCAGATCAGCGCGATGCTCGTGGCCGGCTTGACCGCCGATTCGACCGGCGCGGAAGGCGCGGGGCGGCTGCGGCCCGCGCTGCCCGTGCCGGTGGTCGACGCGGTCGTCGTGCCGGGTGGCGGTGCGACGCGCAGCACCTGACCGACCTCGATCGCGTCCGGGTTCGTGATCTGGTTCCAGCGCACGATGTTCTGCATCGACGTGCGGTTCTCGCGCGCGATCTTGTACAGCGTGTCGCCGCGTTCGACGCGATAGAACCCCGGGCCGACGGGGGCGGAGCCGCACGCGACGAGCAGTGCGGCGCAGGCGGCCGCGCAGAGCCGCTTCGTTGTTGTTCCGAACATTGAACCTCGCAAAAACCCTGCCGCGCGCGACGCGGCAGGCAACACAAAACGTCCGATTTTAACGGGTTCGACCCGCGCACCGCAGTTTCGGGCCGGGGCGGTGGCGTCGCGCACCACCGGTCAGGCGCGCGATGTCAGTCGGCGAGCGGCAGCACGCGAATGCGCAACGCGGCCGTTTCGGACGCGCCCGGGGCGAGCATGCGCAGCCCGAGGCCGTTGTGAATCGCGTCCGGCAGGCCGAGCCACGGCTCGACGCAGTAGAAGTCCGATTCCGGCTTTTCCGTCCAGCTCGTGACCGCGTACCACGGGATCGAGCCCGGCACGTCGAGCGCGATCTCGATCGTGCGGCGGCGGCCCGGCATCACGATGCGTACCGGCGTGGACGACGCGCCGTCGAGGCAATGGAAGCGATCGAGGATGTCCGGATCGCCGAGGCTGTACGAGGCTGCGCCGGGCTCGGGGGCGCTGATCGAGCCGTCTGCTTGCTGCAGGCAGCGGCGCGTCGGCGGCAGCTCGAGCGTGGTTTCGTCGCGTTCGCCGTGCGGCAGCGCGAAATAGAAGTGGTGGCCGGCGTAGTACGGCAGCGGCGTGTCGCCGCGATTGGTCGTCGTGAGCGCGACGTCGAGCGTGTGTGCGTCGGCGAGCCGGTAGGTCGCTTCGAAGCGGAAATCGAACGGATAGCTTGCATGCAGCGCGTCGTTCGCATCGAGTGTCATCGATAGCGCGGCGCCGTCGGCCGACGGTTGTGCTGCGAACGGCAGGTCGCGCGCGAAGCCGTGCATCGGCAGGTCGCGGACCACGCCGGCGGCATCGCGCCAGCGGCCGAGTTCGCCGTCGACGCGGTGACGGCCGAGGAACGGGAACAGCAGCGGGTTGCCGCCGCGCACCCGTGCGAGGTTGCGCCAGTCGGCGGTTTCCGGCCAGAAGATGACCGGTTCGCCGTCGACGTGCCACGACAGCAGGCGGCCGCCGAATTGCGGGGCGACCCGAACGAGCGACGGGCCGGCGTGAAGTTCATGAATGTCGTGCTGCTGGAAGATCGGCATGGCGAATCGGAATGAACGGGTGGGCGGGGTGCGCAACGGCGCGCTCCATTATCGGCCGCGAGGCGGTCGGGGAAAACCCTTCTCGGGAAATCGCGAGTTTTTCAGATTGCCGACGGTCTGGATAATGCCTGTAAACCGGTGATGTTGCCGGGTCATGACACTTCTGGAGGCGCCATGGATCTGGCAATGGCAATGGGAATCGCACTGTTCGGCATGTTCACCGGCAGCACGGTACTATTTTTCTACCAGCTCGGCCGCTGACGGCAAGTTGTTCCGGATTCGCAAGGCCCGCCATGCAAATGGCGGGCCTTTTGCTTTCCATGTGCTTACAAATTGCAAGCGTTTGTGTGCATTGCCGCAATATCCAGCCAAATGCCTTGGCGCGGTAATCCTGGCTCGGCATAATCGGGGCGCATTTTTTCGGACGCGCACTGCGTCGTCCGCTTTTCTTCCCGATTGATCACTACTAAGAGGACCGACGCGTGAGTCTCTGGTTTCTGGTATTCCTGAGCGTCCTGCAGGGCGTCACCGAACTGTTCCCCGTCAGCAGCCTCGGCCACACGCTGCTCGTGCCGGCGCTGTTCGGCATGCACATCGACAAGCACGCGCCGCAGTTGCTGCCGTTCCTGGTTGCGCTGCACCTGGGCACCGCGCTCGCGCTGCTGTGGTATTTCCGTGCGCGCTGGATCGCGCTGATCAGCGGTTTCTTCGCGCAACTCGGTGGCCGCAAGAACGACGACGGGCACCTGATGTGGGCGCTGATCGTCGGCACGATTCCGACCGGGATTGTCGGTCTGCTGCTGGAGAAGCGCCTCGAGCGTGTGTTCCACGACCTGCGCATCGTCGCGATCGCGCTGATCGTGAACGGCGTGCTGCTGTGGATCGGCGACCGCATCCAGCGCAGCCGCGCGCATCAGCCGCCCGAGAAGATGACGTTCAAGCAGGCGTTCTTCGTGGGTCTCGCGCAGGTGGGCGCGCTGATTCCGGGGTTCTCGCGCAGCGGGCTGACGATGATCGCCGGCAATGCGGCGGGGCTGACGGCCGAGAAAGCCGCGGAGTTTTCGTTCCTGCTCGGCACGCCGATCATTTTCGCGGCGGGCGTGCTCGAACTGCCGAAGCTGTTCCATGCGCATGGCCAGCTCGCGGACGCGCTGCTCGGCGGCGTGCTGACGGCGATCGCCGCTTATCTGAGCGTGCGGTTCCTGATGCGCTATTTCGAAGGTCGCGGGCGACTGGCGTCGTTCGGCGTGTATTGCGTGATCGCCGGGGTGTTCTGTCTCGGGTGGTTCATGCTGCACGCGCAGCCGGTTTGACGGTTGCAGCGCCGCTCGCGCGTGATATGGCGCGATGATCGGGTATAATTTCGGGCTCGGCTTCATGCCGGGCCCGTTTTGTTTCGGGGCTTCGCACCGGTAGTGGTTGTGGTGGCGTTCGAAGCCTTGTGCGGCAAATGCGGCCCGGGTCCGTGTGCCGTGTCTTTTTCCTTGACCGCCCTTAGCTCAGTTGGATAGAGCAACGGCCTTCTAAGCCGTAGGTCACACGTTCGAATCGTGTAGGGCGGGCCAGTCAGATCAATGCGTTAGCTTGTGTTTCGAAGCCCATCCCCGATCCTCAAGAATTTCATGTAGGTATCGTGTAGGTGTTCGCGGTCAAAGCAGATCCAAATTAATCCATGTCAGCGGCATGCTCGAGAGCGATGTTTGAGCAAGCCGGATCTGCCGTCGGCGGTAAACAGAGCGGGGTGAGGGGCGACGCAACAGAAGACGCCACAGGCATCATCGAATTCAGTGCGAAGGGGGTGCGGATTGACGTCAGAGCGTCATCAGCAATTGCAACTGGTGCTCGGTCTCAGTGCCTTTGACTAGTGCATAGAATCGCGTCTCCCGACGCTCGATCGCTGAAAGACCTTCGGCGGTGGAGAAGACATTCCATACGACGCCTTCAATACTTGCAAAATTTCCGTGCGTCCGCGCAAAAGCACGCAGCAGCGGACTGGCGTCACGACGAAGAACTAGACGTTCCACATTCAACACATAGGGTGACCAGCCGCCGCGAAGGACCAGGTAATACGGTATCGAGCTGCGATTGATTTTCATGAGCGGTGCTGTTTCGTCCGTGATCGTCGCCATGCGGTCAATTTTTCGATGCCAGCGTGCCGGGTGTCAGCCAGGCTGGCGACAGCCGGACAGTGAGGCTCAAATGCGCTTCAATACGATACGGTTCCGAATCGATCCAACACCACGCAGGGCTGATGGAGAGTACATCGCTCATGCGAGGATCATCACGTTTCTTGTGGGCGAACGTGAGAGTTACGCGCCAGCGACGATCTCGCCGGTTTCGATGCGCGTGACGACGCGGTTGCATATGCGACCAGATGGCCCGAAGTGTGGCTGACTGCTCAGTTCGGCTGATGGAAAAAGATCGGTAGCGCAGCCTTCGGCATGAACCCGGAACATCGCGCAGCGTTACCGTCTCAGGTGCTTCATCTCCTGGGCCTCCATCGCCGCATGTCGCTCTTCACTTGCGGATACGGATTCCATCGCTTCGTCGACCGAGGCCAATGCGTACTCGCAGGCCAGTTTTGCTTCTTCGACGTCAGCCTCCGGCTCTTCATCGTCGTTGGGAGGAGGGTCGAGCATGTCCCGGAGCATCGTCGTGAGCTCCACGGTGTCCCATAGTTCGCCTTTTTGCATTTTCCTCTTTATGTAGTGACGGATTTCCGAATCCTGTTCGAGCGTGAGCGGAAGGTGCCGAAAGGTGCTGTTCGGGTTAGCGTCGATCATGATGTTGCTCCCAAGTCATGCGAGGTTAGTGCCGCCAGCGCAGATCCTGATCGCTGCACTGACGCGCAATCGAATGCCCGGACGTGCGCAACAAATTTCTAGCTGCGGAAGCTCGAATCTCGGATTCGCTCCAGGCGAGTCAAAAGTTCATTCATTTGGAGTTCGAGCACCCGATTTCGCTCGAATTGTGTACGCAGTTTCTTGAGCCTGGCCCGCCAATACGCCGGATCGTTCACTGACGATCTGTTGACGAAGGCATGTTGCGTTTGCTCAAGCAGTCCAATCGCTCTCCTGATATGGGCCAGCTCGAGCTCGACGTTGCAGTACCAGCTCATGATTACCACCTTCCATTTATGATTTGAAATCCCGGTTCTCTGTGCTGCGAGAGCGCGTGGCGAATTCCTGACTCGCGTGGCGACGAATCGTAAGGCGGCCTCATCCCTTCCAATCGCAGATGCGGGGCAAGTGACGTGAAAGGGGCGGCGATACGTGCGGGAGCGGGGGGGCGGAGGTAAGGCGAGCAATCAAACGGCTAACATGCGCTCGGACGAACCCATCATACGCGCATCCACCATTGCGTAGCGACCTAATTTAGCCGCGACTGTGAAGCGCTGCGCAGCGTGGGATCCGCATCGTCTGACCGTCGTCTGTCGCTTTCGGGGCGCAGACGGTCGGGGTCCTGAGAAGAGGGTCGACGCGTTCGTTGTCGCGCGTGGTTCGAGTTCCTGATCGTGGGCTGTCCAGGTACGGCGCGAAGCACGAGCGATGATAAGGACCGCTCATGCTGCGCGGACGTATGCCGCTTGCGCGAGCGCGGTCAGACATGCTCCCGAAGGTAGCGGATGCACGTCATCCGGAGACTGGCCCGATTAGCGAGTGCGTCTCGTGGCGCGCGTGCTTTCGACATGCCAACGAGTGGTTCTGAACACGCAGCGGCGCCGACCGGACGGACTGATTTCGCGATCTGAAGCGAGGCCTCACCTATCCATATCCGGTCGCGCCACTCGCATTTCGCGCGATGGATGGCAAGCCATGCTTGAAGCGATTCGACGAGCTGAAACGGTGACAGCCACTCGAGAGTCTGCCTTTTCTTGACGAGTTGCAGGACAACGAGGAAATAGAGCAAGTCCACGTACTTTGTCTGGATGCGCATGTCTCTTCCGCTCGTCGATGTCCAGGTATGTCTGCCTTCGGATCAATCCCGGATGCTGAGCGCTTTTTCGATCGCGGCGATCAGCTTGAAGGCATCGTCCCGTCCGATCAGAAGACCGCGGCTGGTGTACTCGCATCCGAAAGCATAAAAGCTCGGCCGCAGCGTCACCATATTCTTTTGCTGATCGAAATCGACTTCGCATTTCGTCAGCGGGAAAAACGGAGATTCCTCGGTCTGCATGGCGTACACGGCATCCTCCTAGTACATCTTGCGGGGCGGCATCAGGCGTTTCGTCCGCAGGCGTTGGCGGGCAACGGCACTGGCTTTCTTTCGCTTTCGCTCCGTCGTGGGTTTTTCATAGCTGGTACGACTGCGCAACTCCCGGATCAGGCCGGTTTTTTCGATGTCTCGCCGGAATCGACGGAGTGCGACATCGATCGGTTCGTTGGCCTTGAGCGTGACAGTTGTCATGTAGATCCTGTTTGGGAACGTGTGGGTAGAAAGTTAGCCGAGCCGTGTCATGACGGCGCTCGCTATCTCATCGGACTCGAACTCCGAATATCCGGCCCGGATCGAAAGCGCGCGAACCGCCGCGAACATCTGCAACTCGTGTTGATGGCTTAGCGCCGAATCGGCCATTCCAGCGGGCAGGATGGTGTCGTCCGGGGTGACCTTGCATCGTCTGACCAGATCGAGAATCTCGTCGATGATCATTTTGCCCTCCAAATTTCCGATACGTCGCACAGCCAGGGCGAGTCGCGTCAGAGTGCGTTCGAAAAGAATCCGTGTGTTTCGCGATTGTCGTCGATGATGGCCTCGGCATAGCGCAGCGATGCGCGACGTGCGTCTCCGGAGGTATCGAACGGCGTGCCATCGTGAAGCCGGAAAGTCTTGCTCTGCGTCAGCGTGTCATCGGTTCCGCGACGACAAATCTTGACTGCTGCGTCGAAGCCTCCATCGTAGTTATGCGCGCTGCCGTTCGGCACCGCCACGTGAGGGTAAATCAGTGGATAGATTTCGAATCCACGGTAGGTACATAGGCTCATGATGAGCTCCTGGTATTCGGCTGCCACGAATCGCGTGGACGAGTGCATTCCGTCTGTATCGCCGTTGCGTGGCGCGACGAGGGGTGAGGGGAACAACCGCGCGCGGGAGAAGGGGGGCGCAGCGAGTGGGGCAGATGGAGGGCGAGGAGGCGGAAGATCGATACCTGCCCGGACAAGACGATCATACGCCAATCGCTCATCGGATGCCCATCTCAATTCCGGCTGTGTAGCGATGTGTCGAGATCGCGTTACCCGATAGGGGTGCCGTTGCCGGCGCGCGTGACGGCCATCCGGTTCGCTATTGCGGCACGGGTGAGCGTCGCTTCTCGCGAGACTCCGCGAGAAGCGGCGCCTTGGGCGGCACCCAGTTCAATGCGGTGCCGAGCTTCGGCAGCACCAGGGCGCTTTTTTTGGAGGGCGCCTTGGGTTGGTTGCCGCGGAGTTGAATTCGGGTCATGCAGGTTCTCCTGCTGTAGAGCGATGCTGCGAATGGGCCTCGTGCAATTCAAACGATGATCGCGAGCGATTGCATGCGCGCGTCGTATCGGACGCACGCATAGCCAACGTCCGGATGCCAAACGGACGGGACCGCCTCAGATTGAAACGACAACCTGGTGCGGTGGTTCGAAGCGCTGCGGCTGCCAGTCGTCGACGGATGCCGACGGCTGGCGACGCTCAAAGCGAGGTGATGTTCGAAGCCTGCAGACCCTTGGGGCCGCTCTTGGTTTCGTAGCTGACCTTCTGACCCTCGGCGAGCGTCTTGAAGCCGTCGCCGCGAATCTCCGAGAAATGAGCGAACAGGTCGTCGCCACCCTTGTCGGGTGTGATAAAGCCGAAGCCTTTGCTGTCGTTGAACCATTTGACGGTACCGGTATCCATGTTAAATCTCCTGAAAATGAACGTGCATATGCGCCGCAACGGACGCGGGGAAAGGAATCAAGGAGGGGAGAGGACAACGAATACCGCGGGTCGCGGTCGATGATGAGCAGCAATCGCGCTTCTTGAATACTTCTTCGACCCAAGTTACGCGCTGTCAAGGAGTACGTCAAGCGATTTCGACCGAGGGCTTCGATCCATGCTGCAATAGCAATCTACGGAGCAGCCCGGTGCATTGCCGAACTGCCGGAAAATACTAAGATTTCCGAAGGAAATGTCACATAGAGGCATGCTGACATTCGGGCTGGCGAAAGAAGGACTTCACCAGTGTCGGCAGCTTCTGGACTTGCAAGACGTCAACACGGCCACCGATATGCTATCTGTTAGGCGATACCGCTCATCGAATGGCCGTTCAAGGCGGGAAGTTGCTGTAGCATTCGGGCGAGCCGAAGGTCGGCAAAGGGCGCGTCCCGCCGTTCGTGGCGAGGCGGTTGAACCGAACCGCGCCGGGAATCGTGGAGGCTGGTTGGTTTAAGTTAATGCAGGCTCGTCAGCGGTATTTCCGAGTTGCCTGTAGTGGTTTGCCTCAGCCCCGGCGGCCGGGATATAGCCGAGCGGCTCCATCAGCCGATGATCTTTCTACAATTTCGTGCGCAACAGTTCGCCGGACTCGACGGCACGCCCGACACCGATGCAATTCACACAGTCTCTCGCCGCATTCAACGAAGTGATATGCGAAGTCAGGCCGCACGTCGTGCTTGTTCTCGGTCTTGGACTATGAGACGAGCTGCCCGGAGAACGAGGCGGATGGGCGCGAGGCAGAGGGCTGGAAGTCACGATGCCCGCCAATCGGCGGAAACTCTGCATCTGGACGGGATACGCCGAACGCTCGCCGGAGCGTCACCCCTTTGCATGCTTTCCCGTCGCGCATCCATCGAGTCGAGGTTTTGCCGCCAGCGCTGGCGAGACAGGATGGCTAGTGCAAAGGACGTCATTGCGGCCGGGACATAGGCACACATGCGCCGAAAAGGTTGCCTGCCCGTCGACCTGGGCGGAGCATCCCTGCGTCGCCCGGCTTCAAACAGGTTCGAGCGAACCGGTGCACTGATCGTCCAAACCACGAATCCTCCCGACCGGACGACAAACCGGAATTCGTCTGATAATGCGATCGGCGATCCACGCGAACGAGCCGTGCAATCTGCGGGCATTGCGCCGAACCGTTGCACCGGTAACCGGATGGCGGAATCCGTTCACGCCATCGCCCCGATCGTATCGTGAGCCTTCACGATCGGGCAACGAAACGGCGTCAGGCCCCCCTAGTCGTTCGGAATGTGCCCAGCGCCGTTCAAATCCCCACCGGACGCCCGCGCAACGCGGCGCCGCAAACAGGAGATGAACGATGATCACGCTGACCGTCAACGGTAGCGAACAGCATTTCGACGGCAATCCCGACATGCCGTTGCTCTGGTATCTGCGCGACGTGCTCGGCAACACGGGCACCAAGTTCGGCTGCGGGATGGCGCTGTGCGGCGCGTGCACGGTGCACCTCGACGGCGTGGCGATCCGCTCGTGCATCACGCCGGTCGCGGTCGCATCCGGCAAGCGCGTGACGACGATCGAAGGGTTGTCGACCGATCTCACCCATCCGCTGCAGCAAGCGTGGCAGGAGCTGAACGTCGCGCAATGCGGCTACTGTCAGTCCGGCCAGATCATGCAGGCCGCGTCGCTGCTGAAAACGAATCCTCATCCGAGCGACGCCGACATCGACGACGCGATGTCCGGCAACATCTGCCGCTGCGGCACCTATACGCGGATCCGCGCGGCGATCCGGCTGGCGGTGCGCCGTGGAGGTGCCGCATGAACGCGCCGGAACTCTCGGTTCACAACGAAAGCCGCCGCGCGTTGCTGCTCGGCTTCGCATCCGGCGGGCTGTTGCTAGCCTTCGGCCTGCCGTCGCTCGCGCACGCGGCCGCACCGGTTCAGCCGCCGGTCAGCCCGAATCCGCAGTACGGCGGCACGGGCATGCCGCACGGATTGCGCGACGATCCGCACCTGTTCGTTGCGATCGCACCGGACGGCACTGTGACGGTGACCTGCATCCGCTCCGAGATGGGGCAGGGCGTGCGCACGAGCGTCGCGCTCGTGGTCGCCGATGAACTGGGCGCGGACTGGGCGCGCGTGAGGGTCGCGCAGGCAGTCGGCGACGAGCCGCGCTACGGCAATCAGAACACCGACGGTTCGCGCAGCCTGCGTCAGAGTTTCGCCGCGCTGCGCCGCGCGGGCGCGGCGGCGCGCACGATGCTCGAGCAGGCTGCCGCGGCGACGTGGGGCGTCGACGCGCGTCAGGTGAAGGCGACGGTGCACGAGGTCGTCGATACGCAGAGCGGGCGCACACTGGGTTTCGGCGAACTGGCCGCGAAAGCCGCCGCACTGCCGGTGCCCGATCCGAAAACCGTGCCATTGAAAGCGCCGGCCGAATTCCGCTACATCGGCAAGGGCGAGACGGCATTGATCGACGGCCGCGACATCGTCGGCGGCCGCGCGCACTACGGCATCGACACGCGGCTCGACGGCATGCTGTACGCGGTCGTCGCGCGCCCGCCCGCGTATGGCGATACGGTTGCGTCGTTCGATGCGTCGGCCGCCGAGAAGCTGCCGGGTGTCGTCAAGGTCGTGCAGCTCGCGTCGACGCCGCTGCCGTCCGGTTTCCAGCCGCTCGGCGGCGTGGCCGTGGTCGCGCGCGACACGTGGACGGCCATTCAGGCGCGCGCGCAACTGAAGATCGACTGGAAGCGCGGGCCGAACGCGGGCTACGACTCGGTCGCATACCGCAAGACGCTCGAGGCGGCCGCCGCGCAGCCGGGCGACGTAATCCGCAACGATGGCAATGCCGCTACGGCGCTCGCGAGCGCCACAAAACGGGTGCGCGCGACGTACTACATTCCACATCTCGCCCACGCGACGATGGAGCCGCCGGCCGCCGTCGCGCGCGTGGCCGGCGGGCGCTGCGAAGTATGGACCTGCACGCAGGCGCCGCAGACCACACGCGACGAGATCGCGAAGGCGCTTGGCCTGTCGACCGAGTGCGTGACGGTCAACGTGACGCTGCTCGGCGGCGGCTTCGGTCGCAAGTCGAAGCCGGACTACGTGGTGGAAGCGGCGTTGTTGTCGAAGGCGGCGGGTGCGCCGGTCAAGCTGACGTTCACGCGCGAGGACGACATCGCGCACGACTATTTCCATGCTGTGTCGCTGGAGGTGTTCGACGGCGGCCTCGATGCGGCGGGGAAGGTGGTCGCGTGGCAGCATCGCACGGTCGCGCCGTCGATCCAGTCGACGTTCAGGGCCGGCGTCGTGCACGAGCAGCCGGGCGAACTCGCGCAAGGCGTCGCGGACCTGCCGTTTGCCATCCCGAACGTACGGATCGAGAACCCGGCCGCGGAAGCGCACACACGGATCGGCTGGTTTCGTTCGGTGTACAACATTCCGCACGCGTTCGGGATTCAGAGCTTCGTGTCGGAACTCGCGCACGCGGCCGGTCGCGACCCGAAGGATTTTCTGCTCGAACTGATCGGCCCCGCGCGACGTTTCGAGCCGCACATCACGGTGAAGAACGTGAACTATGGCGAGGACCCGGCGCTGTATCCGGTCGATACCGGGCGGTTGCGACGCGTGATTGAAACGGTCGCGCGCGAAGCCGGCTGGGGACGCAAGTTGCCCGAAGGGCACGGGCTCGGGCTCGCCGCGCACCGCAGCTTCGCGTCGTACACGGCGGCCGTGTGCGAAGTGCAGGTCGGCGCGGCCGGCGCGATTTTCGTGCCGCGCGTCGACATTGCGATCGACTGCGGGCCGCAGGTCAACCCGGAGCGCGTGTGCTCGCAGCTCGAAGGTGCGGTGGTGATGGGGCTCGGCCTCGCGCTGCACGGCGAGATCACGTTCAAGGACGGACAGCCGGAGCAGAGCAACTTCAACGGCTTCCAGGTGCTCCGAATGAACGAGGCGCCGCGTGAAATCCGCGTGCACCTGGTCGCGCCGGACGACTACGCAACGCCGCTCGGCGGCGTGGGCGAGCCGGGCCTGCCGCCGATCGCGCCGGCGCTGACCAACGCCATCTTCGCGGCCACCGGCACGCGCATCCGCAGCCTGCCGGTCGCGGACCAGCTTTCGAAGTCGAAAGCCGGTTGAGGCGCGATCGTGCGCCGGACTGCAACGGTCCGGCGCACGCAACGGATTCCGGCGCTCGCGCGCCGCGCGTCGATCGATGCGAAGGTTCACGCATTGTCGTTTTAGAACGACCGTGCTAAATTTCCGCCAGCACTTGCAGTCACCGACCCAATCATCCGGTTCCGGCAACCGTAGCCAACGGGTGCGCCGGCGCACCGCCCGACAGGAGACAGACGTGATGGAGCATGCATCGATCAAGCGCACGCGGATCGACCGGACGGAGCATGGGCGGCCGTCGGCAATGCGGGCCACGCGGAGGGCGTCACGATGAGCCTGTTGATGTCGCGTCGGGATCTCGCGTTTCTGCTGTACGACTGGCTCGATGCCGGAGCGCTCGCCGCGCTGCCGCGCTATGCGGAGCACAGCCGCGAGACGTTCGATGCAGTGCTCGACACGAGCGAGCGAATCGCTGCCGACCTGTTCGCGCCGCATGCGGCGCGCGGCGATCGCGAGGAGCCGCGGTTCGACGGCGAGCGCGTGACACTGATTCCCGAAGTCGCGCCGGCCGTGCGGGCTTTCGCGGATGCCGGCCTGATCGCGGCCGGCCAGGACGAAGCCTTCGGCGGGATGCGGTTGCCGAAGCTCGTCGAAGCCGCGTCGTTCCTGTTCTTTCAGGCCGCTAACATCGCGACCGCCGCGTATCCGTTCCTCACCGTCGCGAATGCGAACCTGCTGCTCGCGCACGGCAGCCCCGAGCAGATCGACGCGTTCGCGCGTCCCGAGCTGGAAGGGCGCTTCTTCGGCACGATGTGCCTGTCCGAACCGCAAGCTGGCTCGTCGTTGTCCGACATCGTCACGCGTGCGGATTTCGAATGCGACGCTCCGCTCGGCCCACGCTACCGGATCACCGGCAACAAGATGTGGATTTCCGGCGGCGAGCACGAACTGGCGGAGAACATCGTTCACCTCGTGCTCGCGAAGATTCCCGACGAACACGGCAAACTCCAGCCTGGCACGCGCGGCATTTCGCTGTTCATCGTCCCCAAGTATTTGCCGGGCGACGACGGCGCCGCTCGCGGCGAGCACAACGACGTGGTGCTCGCCGGGTTGAACCACAAGATGGGTTATCGCGGCACGACCAACTGTCTGCTGAACTTCGGCGAAGGCACGCGCCATCGTCCGCAGGGGCGCGCCGGTGCGATCGGCTATCTGGTCGGCAAGCCGAATCACGGTCTCGCCTGCATGTTCCACATGATGAACGAGGCGCGCATCGGCGTCGGCGCGGGCGCGGTGGCGCTCGGCTACACCGGTTACCTGCACGCGCTCGACTATGCGCGCAACCGGCCGCAGGGCCGTCCGCTCGGACCGTCCGGCAAGGACGCGGCCGCGCCGCAGGCGCCGATCGTCGCGCATCCGGACGTGCGGCGCATGCTGCTCGCGCAGAAGGCATACGTCGAGGGCGGGCTCGCGCTGATCCTGTACTGCGCGCGGCTGGTCGACGAAGCGCGTGCACATGCCGACGCGGCAGTGCGCGCCGATGCCGCGCGGCTGCTCGACATCCTGACGCCGATCGCGAAAAGCTGGCCGTCGCAGTGGTGCGTCGCGGCCAACGATCTTGCGATCCAGGTGCACGGCGGCTATGGCTACACGCGCGACTATCCGGTCGAGCGGTTCTATCGCGACAATCGTCTCAACCCGATCCACGAAGGCACGCACGGCATCCAGGCGCTCGACCTGCTGGGCCGCAAGGTCGTGCAGGACGACGGGGCGCTGCTGCAGGCGCTCGACGAGCGCATCGGCATGACCGTCGAACGCGCGCGGGCAACGGGCGGCGAGATGCGCACACAGGCCGATGCGCTCGCGCAGCGCTGGGCGCGGCTCGTCGACGTCACGCGTGCATTGGCTGCGCTCGGCGATCCGCAGGTACGGCTGGCGAACGCGAGCGTCTATCTCGAGGCGTTCGGTCATCTCGTCGTTGCGTGGCTGTGGCTCGACGTGACGCTTGCCGCGCACGGGCGCGACGACGATTTCCACGATGGCAAGCGTGCGGCCGCGCGCTATTTCTTTCGCTGGGAGCTGCCGAAGGTGGATGCGCAGCTCGATCTGCTGGCGAGCGTCGATACGACGACGCTCGACATGCGCGACGCGTGGTTCTGAGCGTCGCGATGCACGGATGACGGTGCCGCGATGCAGGCCGCGGTGCCGGCGTTGCGAACCGATCGCGCGGGTGCGTCCCGCAGCCATATCGATACGCGGCCACGCCGCGCGAGGAGAGACGAGAACATGAAAGCCCTTTTGTGTACCGCATTCGGCCCGATCGACCGCCTGCGTATCGACGATGTCGCGATTCCCGAGCCGGCTGCGGGCCAGGTGCGGATTCGCGTGAAGGCGGCGTCGCTGAATTTTCCCGATGCGCTGATCGTGCAGGGGCTGTACCAGGTGAAGCCGGCGCTGCCATTCTCGCCCGGTGCGGAATTCGCGGGCGTGATCGACGCGGTCGGCGACGGCGTGGGCCAGTGGCGACCCGGAGACGAAGTGGTTGCATTCACGGGCCACGGCGGCTTCGCCGAGCAATGCGTGGCCGACGTGCACCAGATCGCGGCGCTGCCGCCAGGGATGACCTTCGAGCAGGGTGCGGCACTCGTGCTGGCCTACGGCACGTCGCTGCATGCGCTGCAGCAGCGTGCGCGCCTGCAGCAGGGCGAGACGCTGCTCGTGCTGGGTGCGGCGGGCGGCGTCGGGCTGGCCGCGATCGAGATCGCGAAGGCGCTGGGTGCGCGCGTGATCGCGGCCGCATCGAGCGCGGAGAAACTCGCGCTGTGCCGCGAGGCCGGCGCCGACGACACGATCGACTATGCGACGGAAGACCTGCGGCGCCGCGTCGACGAACTGACCGGCGGACGCGGCGCGGATGTCGTCTACGATCCGGTTGGTGGCGCGTACAGCGAGGCGGCGCTGCGCGCGACCGCATGGCGCGGCCGGTTCCTCGTGGTCGGTTTTGCTGCCGGCGAGATTCCGAAGATCGCGCTGAACCTCGTGCTGCTCAAGGAGCGTGACATTCTCGGTGTGTTCTGGGGCGACGCGGTGCGTCGCGACCCGGCGCAGCACGTGGCGAACATGCGGCAGCTCGCGCAATGGTTCGCTGCCGGCAAGGTACGGCCCGCGATCACCGAGCGCGTGCCGCTCGCCGGCGCGGCCGATGCGATCGCGCGGATCGCGAACCGACGGGTCAAGGGCAAGGTGGTGATTCTGCCGGACGCGTGATTCGCGCCGGATCAGGCGCGCGGCGGCAGTCTGACGGCTTGCCGTCGCCGTTCGGTGTTTTTTGCGTGACGTTATCGGAGTCGTTGAGCATGCAACCACTATCGCATCTGCAACCTGCCGCCGCGAAATCGCTCGATGCGTGGCACGCGATGATCGAACACAAGGACTTCGGCGCGTTGCACACGATCGTTCATCCGGACGCCGTGTTCCGCTCGCCGATGGCATTCAAGCCGTATGGGCCGGCACCCGCGCTGCTGCTGGCGCTGCGCACGGTGATCACGATCCTCGAGAACTTCGAATACCACCGCCAGTTCGCCGGCGATGGCGGCACGAGCGTCGTGCTGGAATTCAGCGCGACGGTCGGCGACAAGCGGCTGAAGGGCATCGACATGATCCGCTTCGACGACGATGGGCGGATCGTCGAGTTCGAGGTGATGATTCGCCCGTTCAATGCGCTGCAGGCGCTTGGCGCCGAAATGGGCGCGAGGCTCGGGCAGCAGCTTCCGGCGTTCAAGGTCGGCGGGTGAGCGGCGG
The DNA here is from genome assembly GCF_021483755.1 of Burkholderia sp. WTPI3. Classification (NCBI taxonomy): domain Bacteria; kingdom Pseudomonadati; phylum Pseudomonadota; class Betaproteobacteria; order Burkholderiales; family Burkholderiaceae; genus Burkholderia; species Burkholderia sp. WTPI3. The sequence goes on from NZ_JAGIXF010000018.1 coordinate 109,153, forward strand.
TTGCCGGCTGCGTTCGTGCCGATCCGCGCGCGTCAGTGATTCCTGATCCTGACGTTGTAGCCGGCATCCTCGAACGCGACGACGAATTCCTCGGGGAACAGCCACGATTCGATCTTCACGTGCGACGTGGCGCGATCGATCTCGACCTTTGCGTCAGGGTCGACGCGCCAGATTTCATGTTCGACCGCGCGGGCGGTCTCGTCATCGAGCGAGTGGTCCAGTACGAATTCCATGATCGGTTTCCTTTTCGGGCGGTGGCGATCGTGACGGCACGAACGGCCGGTCGATACACGATGCCGACGAAGCTGCCGGGATCGGACAGCATGTGTTGAAGATACCCGCGATTGCATCGGACGATAAGCAGGCAAGCGCGTGACGCACTGTCGCTTGTCGGGCAACGAATCCGGTGACGGTGTGTGCGGACTACGAACGACTTGTCGAAAAAACGGGCGCATGAAGCAAGCACCGTTCCGCCAGGTCGACGCTGCGTCACGCATCGAGGGCCGCGACCGCATCGGCCGCGATCATCGCGAGGTGATTCGCGGGCCGCGGTCGCCCGGTCGGACGAAACACGGCTTCGCCCTGAGCGATTGCGCGACCTGAATACGCGCATCGGCCGTCCCGCCGCGCGAGCGCACGCCGCCATTTCTGTTCGCCGTAGTGCAGGCGGCCACTTTCGACCCAGCGCACGAGCAGCGATTCGTGCGACCACTCGAGCAGCGTGACCTGAATCACGCTGCGCCCGGGTGCCGATGCACGCGGCGCAATCCCGACGGAAGAGAGAATCAGCATGATTGGTGGCCTCAAGGGTGAACGGTTCGGGACCGGTTCGCGTCGCGCAGCGACGAGCGGTGCTGCGTCGGCTGCCCGACGAGACACTAGGAGTCGTTAGTTATATTGAATGTCATTGCGAGCCTCCTGCCGGCCAACGACGATCGCGTCGGCCGGGATCGATCGGGGCCGCGCGATGACGCGGCCGGTGCGGGCTTCACTGACGGACGGGCGTCGAGATGAACGATTGCCGCGGATTGCCGGAATGCCCAGTGTAAGAGCGCAGGCCTCGAGGCCGGAAGGCGTGCCGCGCAGAACACGGTGTTGCCCGATATCGAACACTGGTGCGTGTGCATGCGGGAGCGGGGCCGCACCATCACGGATGCGCATTCCGCGGCGCGTTGTTTGCCGCCGCGTGCCGCGCCGGACGCAGCGTGACCGTGCAGGTCGTCCCCGCCGCGAGGAAGCGGTCGGGCGGCACGCCGTCCAGCCGGATGCGGACCGGCACGCGCTGCGCAAGCCGCACCCACGTGAAGATCGGGTTGACGTCGGCGAGCAGCGTGGAGCCGGCCGGATTGTCGCGATCGCTGATGCCGCGCGCGACGCTTTCGACATGCCCGGTCAGCGACGGGCCACCCGCGAGCAGCCGGATTTCCGCCGGATCGCCGACGTGTACCTGCGGCAGCTTGGTTTCCTCGAAATAGCCGTAAACCCAGTACGAATGCGCGTCGATCAGCGCGAGGCGCGCGACACCCGCGGTCGCATAGTCGCCCGGGTACAGGTTCAGGTTCGTGATGTAGCCGTCGACCGGCGCGCGGATTTCGCTGCGCGCGAGATTCAGGCGCGCGACGTCGCGCGTGGCGAGCGCCGCATCGTAGTTGGCCTGCGCCTGCCGCGCGGCCGACCCGGCGTCCTCGCGCACTTCGGCCGAGATCACCGCGCTGTCGAGCTGCGCGCGGCGCGACGCCTGCTGCCGGCGCATGTCGAGCTCGGCCTTGCGCAGGGCAACCTGCGCGTCGGATTGCGCGAGCGCATAGCGAAAGCGCTCGGCATCGATGCGAAACAGCACGTCGCCGCGATGGACCTGCTGATTGTCGGCAACCCGCACGTCGGTCACGATGCCCGATACGTCGGGCGCAATATTGATGACCTTGGCGCGAACGCGGCCATCGCGCGTCCATGGCGCATACATGTAGCGATTCCACAGCGCGTGGGCGAGCAGCACGGCAGCGACGAACAGCAGGAGGGTGACCGCCACGCGGAAAGAGGTTTGGGCACGCATGTTGACTCGGTACGAAAGGGATGATCCATCAACCGGCCAGCAGCAGGCCGACGCCGCAGAACAGGCACAAGAACACGGACACGCGGAACAACGCCGGATGCCACACGTGCCGGTAGAGTCCGGCGCGCGCGAATACGCGGTCGACGATCCAGAATGCGACGCCGCAGCCGACGAGCACGGGCAGAAGTCCGGGCACCAGCAACGAAGCGAACGGAAATTCAGCGAACATCGGACGCTCCTTGCGGCGGCCGGGCGACTTCGTCGCCCGTCGGTTCGACACCGCCGCCAAGCGCTGCCATCAGTTGCGCCCAAGCGTCGAGACGCGCGGCGCGTACGTTCGCTAGCGCCTGCTGCGCCTGCAGCAGTTCCGTTTGGGTCGACAGCACGTTCAGGTAATCCGTGAGCCCCGCGCGATAACCCTGTGTCGCATAGTCGAACGCACGTTGCGCGGACGCGTTCGCGGCCGCAATGTCGACCTGCTGTTGCGCGAGCGACTGCAGCGACACGACCTGGTCGGCGACGTCGCGAAACGCCGCGAGGACGGCCTCGTTGTAGGTCTCGACCGCGAGGTCGTAGTCGGCGACCGCGACGCCGTAACGGCCCTGGCGCGCGCCGCCGTCGAAGATCGGTAGCGAAACGGCTGCGCCGAAGCCGTGCGTCATCGCATCGTTGTTGATGAACGTGAAGAAGCCGCCGAATGCCGCGGACGCGAGCCCCGCGCTCGCGATCAGGTCGATGTTCGGATAGAAGTCGGCGTGCGCGGCGTGAATCCCCTTGGCCATCGCTTCGACGCGCCAGCGCGCGGCGCTGATGTCGGGCCGATGGCCGACGAGGTCGGCCGGCAGGTTCGCGGGCAGCGCCACCGGCACGTCGAGCCGCAGCGCGGGGCGCGTCGGTGCCGCGCCGGCGCCAGGCCCGCGTCCGGTGAGGCCGGCCAGTTCGTTGCGCAGCACCGCGATCTGCCGGTCGAGCTCTTCGATCTGCGCGCGGGTCGTGGCCACCTGCGTATTCGCCTGCGTGAGCCCGAAGCGGCCCGCGAGCCCCGCCCCATAGCGGGGGTCCGTGCTTGCGACGACCTCTCGC